>NZ_JBQQCE010000055.1:0-30453 GCF_052245645.1 Streptomyces sp. KR55
CGCTCGGCGCCGCGGGCAACGCGCTCGCCTGCAACATCAGTGAGTTCTCGGCCGCGGCCGAGTGCGACGGCACCAAGGGCGTCATCACGGTCACCGACAAGGACCCGGCCGGCACCCCGGCGACCGTCTCCGTCTACCTCGAGAACAACGGGGCCGACGAGCGGCTCGTCGGCAAGCAGGTGGTCAAGGGCTCCCGCGAGGGTGTCACGATCACCTTCGCCGAGGACTGGAAGCCGGGCGCGACGTACCGAGTCCACGTCAAGGCCGGCAACCAGGTCGACGAGGACATCAAGCCGAACCTGGTCACCCCGGCCACCGCCTGCACGACCGAGGAGACCCCGAGCCCCACCCCGACCCCGTCCCAGACGCCGTCGGAGTCGGCGACCCCCTCGGCCCCGGCCGAGTCCGACACCCCGACCCCGACGGCCTCGGAGGGCGGCAGCAGCGCGCCCGCGGACACCGCGAGCAACGCTCCGTCGCCCGCGGCCGGGGCCGGTGACTCCAACCTCGCCGAGACCGGCGCCGACTCCAACACCGGTCTGATCGCCGGCATCGCGGCCGCTCTGGTCGCCGTCGGCGGCGGCGCGGTGTTCTTCGGCATGCGCCGCCGCGGGGCGAGCAGCGACCGCTGATCCTCCGTCCGGCCCGACCGGCTGCGGCCCGTCCCGTTCCGGGGCGGGCCGCACGCGTCTCAGCCGAACGTCGCCCGCTCCAGCCAGAACTCCAGCAACTCCCGCTCCCCCAGGACCTCCACCTCGGGGCTGTCCAGCGGCAGTCGCCGGTAGAAGGCGAGCAGGACGGAGGTGAGCGGCCCGCGCAGCGCGACGGTCGCCTTCTCGTGGCCGCGCCGCCAGTCGACGCCCTTGTCGTCGAACTCGATCAGCCATTCGGCGTCCAGGCCCGGCTCGGCGTCGGTGGCATGGAGGTGGATACTGCGACCCGCCCCGCGCAGTTCCTGCGCGGCGGCGTCGGGGTACTTCTCCTGCGCGAACCGTACGATCTGCAGCCACTCGTCGATCGCGTCGGCCGCCAGCTCCGGCGCGACCTCGTACGTCACGCCTGCGGCGATGGCCGCGTCGGCCCGGTGGATCACCGTCTCGTGCGCCATCCGCCGCGCCCAGAATCCGGCGGTGTGCTCCCAGGCCCAGGACCAGGCCGCAGTCCCGGCCCCGGCGGCGCGAAAGGTCTCGGCGGCCTTCTCGGCGCCCTCCACGAGCCAGGCGTCGAGCGCGGCTGGGTCGTCGTCCTCCGGCCCGTCGAAGTCGGCCACCTGCTCGACCGGCACGTTCTTCGTCGCCCTCGTCCGCACGATGTGCTCGGCCCAGCGGTGCGCTTCGCCCACATGCACGGCAAGCTGCCGCAGCGTCCAGTCCGGGCAGGTCGGCACGGTCACGGAGAGATCGGCTCCGGCGAGGTGTGACCTCAACAGATCGGTCTGGCCGACGACTTCGTCGCAGTAGCGGTCGTGTCCGAGTAGCGTCATGAGCCGCACCCTAGGCGTCCCGGGCTCCTCCGAGCACGACAATTTCGGCTGCGTCGAAGGCCACCCCGACCTCGTCCCCGGTCTCCGGCGCGTCCCGCAGCGCACACGCCGCCTCAAGGCGCGGCGCATCCTCGGGCTGCAGATGTACTGCGACATGGGTGCCCTTGAACGTGCGCGCGGCCACCGTGCAGCGCAGCCCCGCGTCGGCCGGCACGAGGCGCACACCGGCGGGCCGTACGAGGATCGTGCCCGCCCCCTGCGCCGCCCCCTCGGGCACCGGCAGCTTGCCCCACGGCGTGTCCGCGGCCTGTCCGCTCACCGTCGCCGCGACCACATTGTCGAAGCCCAGGAAGCGGGCCACGAACTCGTCCGCCGGCCGCTGCCACACCTTGAGCGGCGTACCGGACTGCGCGATCCGCCCGTCCCGCATCACCACCACCCGGTCGGCGAGCGCGAAGGCCTCGCCCTGGTCGTGTGTCACCGCGAGCACGGTCGTCCCCAACCGGCCGAACAGCTCCCGGAGTTCGACCACCAACCGTTCCCGCAGCGACCGGTCCAGCTGGCCGAGCGGCTCGTCCAGCATGAGCAGCCGTGGCCGCGGCGCCAGCGCCCGGGCCAACGCAACCCGTTGCTGCTCACCCCCGGACAGCGCGGCGACGGCCCGACGCGCGGCACCCGGCAGCCCGACGAGCTCCAGCAACTCCCGTACATACTCGCCCTGCTGCCTCTTCGACGCCCCGTGCATCCGCAGCCCGAACGCCACGTTGCCGCCCACGTCCCGCTGCGGGAACAGCTGATGGTCCTGGAACATCAGCCCCACGCCCCGCTTGTGAGCGGGCACGCCCGCCTGGTTCCGCCCGTCGAGTACCACCCGTCCGGCGTCCAGCGGCTGCAGCCCAGCGACCGCCCGCAGCAGCGTCGACTTGCCACTGCCACTCGGCCCGAGCACGCACACCACCTCGTGCTGGGCGACGCCCAGGTCGACGCGGTCGAGCGCGGCCCGCCCGCGGAACCGTACGGTCGCGCCCTCAAGGCTCAGCAGCATCAGAACTCCCCCGTCCGGTCGGTCCGCAACCGCTCCAGCACCAGCAGCGCCACCGCGCACACCACCATGAGAATCGTCGAAAGGGCCATCGCCTGCCCGTAGTTGAGCTCGCCGGGCCGCCCCAGCAGCCGCGCCACCGCGACCGGCAGCGTCGGGTTGTCCGGCCGCGCGATGAAGACCGTCGCCCCGAACTCGCCGAGCGACACCGCGAAGGCGAACCCGGCCGCGACCAGCAGCGCCCGCCGCACCATCGGCAGATCGACCTCCCGCCATGCCCGCCACGGCGACGCCCCGAGCACCGCCGCCGCCTCCCGCAGCCGCGCGTCCACGGCCCGCAGCACGGGCAGCATGGTCCGTACGACGAAGGGGACCCCGACCAGCGCCTGCGCGAGCGGCACCAGGATCCATGAACTGCGCAGATCCAGCGGCGGTTCGTCGAGGGCGATGAGGAACCCGAAGCCCACGGTCACGGCGGACACACCCAGTGGCAGCATCAGCAGCGCGTCGAACCCGCGCACGAACCGTCCGGCATCCCGCCGGGTCAGCGCCACGGCCGCGAGGCCGCCGATCAGCACGGCGATGGCGGTGGCGACGACGGCGTAGGTGAGCGAATTGCCGATCGCATCGATCGGCGGGACGAGGAAGGTCCCGCCGTCCTCGCTGGTCAGCGCCCGGTAGTAGGCGAAGTCGGGCGCGTCCAGCGACCGCTGCACCAGCACGGCCAGCGGCAGCAGAAGCAGCCCGGCGACGGAGGCGAGGACACCGGCAAGGAGCGCCCACTGGCCCACCCCCTGCGGCCTGCGCGCGGTCACGGACGCGTCCACGAGGCGCAGGGCGGTCTCCCGTCGCCGTACGGTCCAGGCGTGCACGGCGAGGATGGCGCCCACCGCCAGGAACTGGATGATCGTGAGGACGGCGGCCGTCGACAGGTCGAAGATCTCAGAGGTCTGCCGGTAGATCTCCACTTCGAGGGTCGAGAAGGTCGGCCCGCCCAGGATCTGCACCACACCGAAGGAGGTGAAGGTGAACAGGAAGACCATCAGCGCGGCGGCTGCCACGGCGGGCGCGAGCGCGGGCAGGGTCACGGTGCGCCAGGCGGAGAGCCGCGAGGCACCGAGCATCCGCGCGGCCTCCTCCTGCCGGGGGTCGAGTTGCGCCCAGAGCCCGCCGACCGTCCGTACGACGACGGCGTAGTTGAAGAAGACGTGCGCCAGCAGGATCGCCCACACGGTGGTGTCCAGCCGTACGCCCCACAGCTCGTCGAGCAGCCCGCCACGCCCGACCAGCGCGAGGAACGCCGACCCGACGACCACCGTGGGCAGCACGAACGGCACGGTCACGACCGCCCGCAGGAGGTGCTTGCCGGGGAAGTCGAAGCGGGCGAAGACATACGCACCGGGCAGCGCGACCAGCAGGGTCAGCGCGGTCGAGGCGAGCGCCTGCCAGGTGGTGAACCACAGGACGTGGCGGATGTCTGACTGCGTGAGGACGTCCACGATCCTGCCGAGCTGCCAGCCCCCGTCGGCCTTCAGCCCGCGGGCGACGATCGCGGCCACGGGGTAGGCGAAGAAGACGGCGAAGAACGCGACGGGCAGTGCGATGAGCCCGAGCCGTGCCGCGCCGCCCTTCGTGACGCGCTTCTTGAGGGCTACTTCAGTACGAGCGAGGTCCACGACTTGACCCACTGGTCGCGGTTGGCGGCGATCTCGGCCGGGTCCATGGTCTGCGGATCCTTGGCCTGCGGCCCGTACTTCACGAACTCCTCCGGCACCTGGGCGGCCTCCCGCACCGGGTAGACGAACATGTTCAGCGGCATGTCGTCCTGGAACTCCTTGGTGAGCAGGAAGTCGAGCAGCGCCTTGCCGCCCTCGGTGTTCCGCGCGTTGCTCAGCAGCCCCGCATACTCGATCTGCCGGAAGCAGGTGCCGGTCGCGACCCCGGTCGGCGCGGTCTTCGGCTTCGGGTCGGCGAAGACGACCTCGGCGGGCGGAGAGGAGGCGTACGACACGACGAGCGGCCGGTCGCCGCCGGCCTTCCGGCCGCTCGACGAACCCGAGAACTCCTCGTAGTACGCCTGCTCCCAGCCGTCGACGACCTTCACACCGTTGGCCGTGAGCTTCTTCCAGTAGTCCTGCCATCCGTCGCCGTACTTCGCGGCGGTACCGAGCAGGAAGCCGAGGCCGGGCGAGGAGGTGGCGGCGTTCTCGGTGACCAGAAGGTTCTTGTACGCGGGCTCGGTCAGGTCGTCGAAGGACTGCGGCGGGTCCAGCTTGTGTTCGGTGAAGTAGGCCTTGTCGTAGTTGACGCAGATGTCTCCGGTGTCGACGGGCGTGACCCGGTGCTTGTCCTGGTCGACCCGGTACTCGGGCAGGACGAAGTCGGAGCCCTTCGCCTCGTACGGCTGGAAGAGGCCGTTGTCGAGGGCGCGGGACAGCAGCGTGTTGTCGACGCCGAAGAAGACGTCGCCCTGCGGGTTGTCCTTGGTCAGGATCGCCTTGTTGACGGCCTGCCCGGCGTCGCCGTCCTTGAGGACCTTCACCGTGTAGCCGGACTGCTTCTCGAAGTCCGCCAGCACGCCCTTGGACACGGCCCACGAGTCGTGGCTGACGAGGGTGACCGTCTTGGAGTCCCCGGAGCCCCCGCTGCCGGACTCGGAAGAAGACCCGCACGCAGACAGCACTGGCAGCGTGATCAGGCCCAGCCCGACGACCACGGCTGTGAACTTCCTGGTGTTGCTCACCGATTTCCTCCTGGCTGACCAGGAAGAGACGCGGCCCTGCCCGGGGACCTTCGGACGGCTCCCGGGCAGGGCGCAACAGCTTGAGTGACGACCGATCTCCCTACCCAGAATGACCTGGGCGAGGTTCAGAGGGTCTGCGGACTGTCCCGCACTCTCAGCGCTGTGGCGCTCCCCTGTCGGAATATGAAGATGTGTACGGCGTCAGACTACCGCTCGGTGGCGGCCAGCTGACCACACGCCCCGTCGATCTCCTGACCTCGGGTGTCCCGGACGGTCACCGGCACGCCGTGCGCGGCGATCGCCTCGACGAACGCCTTCTCGTCCTCCGGCCGTGAGGCCGTCCACTTCGAGCCCGGCGTCGGGTTCAGCGGGATCAGATTCACGTGCACGGGCCTGCCCTTGAGCAGCCGGCCGAGCCGGTCACCGCGCCAGGCCTGGTCGTTGATGTCCCGGATCAGCGCGTACTCGATGGACAGCCGGCGCCCCGACTTGGCCGCGTACTCCCACCCGGCGTCGAGGACTTCCCGCACCTTCCACCGTGTGTTGACGGGGACGAGGGTGTCACGCAGCTCGTCGTCGGGCGCGTGCAGCGAGATGGCCAGCCGGCACTTGAAGCCCTCGTCGGCGAAGCGGTGGATCGCCGGCACCAGTCCGACGGTCGACACGGTGATCCCGCGCTGCGACAGCCCGAGCCCGTCCGGCTCGGGGTCGGTGAGGGCGCGGATCGCGCCGACGACGCGCTTGTAGTTGGCGAGGGGCTCGCCCATGCCCATGAAGACGATGTTCGACAGCCGTGCGGGACCGCCGGGGATCTCGCCGTCCCTCAGCGCCCGCATCCCGTCCACGATCTGGTGCACGATTTCGGCAGTGGACAGATTCCGGTCCAGCCCCGCCTGCCCGGTCGCACAGAACGGGCAGTTCATCCCGCAGCCGGCCTGCGAGCTGATGCACATGGTCACCCGGTCCGGGTACCGCATCAGCACCGACTCGACGAGCGTCCCGTCGAACAGCCGCCACAGCGTCTTGCGGGTGGTGTCCGCATCGGTCGACAGATGCCGTACGACGGTCATCAGCTCGGGCAGCAACGCCTCCCGCAGCTTCGCGCGGGACCCGGCCGGGATGTCGGTCCACTGCTCCGGGTCGTGCGCGTACCGCGCGAAGTAGTGCTGCGAGAGCTGCTTGGCGCGAAACGGCTTCTCGCCGATCTCGGCCACGGCTTCCCTGCGCTCGGCGGGCGTGAGATCGGCAAGGTGCCGCGGCGGCTTCTTGGCTCCGCGCGGGGCGACGAAAGTGAGTTCTCCGGGCTTAGGCATGGCTGTACCAGTGTCGCAGATCCAATTGGGTGACCTGCGGCTGTCGCTCGCTACGGCTGTCGTTAGCAGTCGTCACCGGCCGTCACTGAGCGGCCTCGGACGGCCCAGAGACGGCCCAGAGCCGATCGGCTGGCCCCGACAGTCAGACTATCCACCCCTTCCTGAATTCAGGAATCCATGTACTCTCGATCTCATGCTGACCGTTGCCCCGGAGGTCGAAGTACTGGCCCGGTTCGGCCGTGCGCTCGCCGACCCGATCCGCTGCCGGATCCTGCTTGTCCTGCGTGAAGCTCCCGCCTACCCGGCCGACCTCGCCGACGCCCTGGGCATCTCACGCACCCGGCTCTCGAACCACTTGGCATGTCTGCGCGACTGCGGCCTGGTCGTCACCGTCCCCGACGGCCGCCGCACCCGCTACGAGCTCGCGGACGTCCGCCTCGGCCACGCGCTGGACGACCTGCGTACCGCTGTGGTGGCTGTCGAGACGGACCGCACCTGTGCCGACGCCGACGACAAGGGATGCTGCTGATGACCGCGATATCCCTCGGCCCCTCCTCGGCCCGCCGTGACGTGCTCGCCCGTCGGATACGTCTGCTGGTCGCGGCGACGATCACCTACAACGTCATCGAGGCGATCGTCGCCATCACCGCCGGCACCCTCGCCTCCTCCACCGCGCTCATCGGCTTCGGCCTCGACTCAGTCATCGAGGTCTCCTCCGCCGCCGCGGTCGCCTGGCAGTTCTCCGCCCGAGAGCACGCCGTACGGGAAGCACGGGAGAAGACCACCCTGCGGATCATCGCGGTCTCCTTCTTCGCACTCGCCGCCTACGTCACCACCGACGCCGTCCGCGCCCTGACCGGCTCGGGCGAAGCCGAGCGCTCCATCCCCGGCATCGTCCTCGCCACGCTCTCCCTGGCCGTCATGCCGTTCTTGTCTGCCGCCCAGCGCAAGGCCGGGCGCGAACTCGGCTCCGCCAGCGCGGTCGCCGACTCCAAGCAGACCCTGCTGTGCACGTACCTCTCCGCCGTGCTCCTCGTCGGCCTGGTCCTCAACGCCACCCTCGGCTGGTCCTGGGCCGACCCGATCGCAGCCCTCGTCATCGCCGCCATCGCCGTCAAGGAAGGCCGCGACGCCTGGCAGGGAAAGGGCTGCTGCGCGGCCCCGCCCGCGACGATGCCGAATGGAAACACAGAGGCAGATGCGCGCGGATGCCGCCCCGGATGCGACTGCTGCAACTGACCTCACAAGCCGGTCTGCTAATCAGCCCTCTGGCTGACCAGCAAGGCTGAGGAAGCCCACGGCTCTGACCAGCTCAGATGCCGTGGGCTTCTGTCGTTGTCGGTCGACGTCGGCTGACCTCGTACGGCCCAGGGGCGGCCCGGACTGCACACCGGGCCGTCGCTGTTTCCCCAGCGGCGTGGCAGGCCTACAGGTCAACACGGGACTCAATGTCGCCCCGCCTGAGAACGACGTGTGCCGGCCTGAACGGCAGACTGCGCAGAGTCGACTCCATGACCTTGAAGAGAGCATCTGCATCCGGGCCGTAGGCGTAGAGCACGGCCTCGCCCTCTCCGAACTCGTTGCCGTCGACCTCCCCGACACCGGCCTCCTCGACTGCTGCTGCCATCACCTCCTCAGCCTCGTAGACCCGCTCTCGCTGGCCGGCGTCGCCAAAACCGCCAGCAGCAAGCCGGAAGTGGCCAATGACAGCGTGCTCCTCATCCCTGTTGTCAGGGGCAATGGGTGTCTCCATGCCGGACACACTCTCATCGGGTTCTGACATCGGTGCGGCTCCTTCGAAGGGACCCTGCATCGGAGCCAGTCTTGGCGGCTACCAGGCTGGGGCGCCGCGCCACTCCCTGGCATGATCACGCCTGTGGGTGTGATGTATGACTACTTCTCCGCGGCATCGGACGAGTCGGCCGCCACGACCATCGACTTGCCCGGCGGGCCGGATGGTGCGGGGGCGCAGCTGCCAATGCCCGTCCCGGAGGTCCTGCGGCGTTACGGGCGCGACGGCCTTCGCGAGCTCCTCAGACCACGGCTTCGGCTGGCCGAGACGGGGTTCCACGTCGTGGCCACCAAGGCGTTCGACTCGACGACCGACCTCGGAGCGATCGAGGGGATCTTGACCGGGGTCGACTTCGACGAGTTCCTGGCACGGCCCCGGACCTCCCACGTCGTCGCCGAACGCGACGGAGGCGAGCGTCTGGTGCTCACCATCAGCGATGAGCTTCAAGGCGTCCTGGCGGGGGTGGAGGCCGCCGAATTGACTGCGGCAGCACGGCATTGGGTCGAAGAGCGGGGGTCTGGTGATACCGACGCGATCGGCGGCCTGCTGCACGAGTTGGCGAAACTCGCCCGCGGGGCACAGCGGCGCGGGGAACGGCTGTACTGCTGGATCTGCGTCTGATCGACCCGAGTTCCGCACTACCCCAGAGGACTGACACGTCGGCCTGTGCTGGTGGGACCGTCCCTCCAAAGGAGCCACACCCTTCTGGCATCGCCCCGGCAAGGTCACCACTCCCAAGCGCTGATGCCACGGCCTCTTTGTCCCGAAGCAACTTGGGTGGGGTCTCGGCCTCGGATTGGTATGTCTCTGAGCTGTGGTGATGGTCCGCAGGTGTGCGGGGTTGTCCGCCGCTGTGCGTCGGCGTTGTCACGCAGTTAGACACTCACTCGGCCGCGCGCTTGATAGCGATCGGCTCCGCGGAGGGGAAGTAGAGCGTGTCGCCGGCGTCTTCGTCGTCCATGTACTCGGGGCGGTCGGCAGGAATGATGCCCAGCATGACGCGGGGGCGAGGCAGCCACCCGACATCCTGTGGCTGCTCGCATCGATGAATGTCGACGACCTGAGCGATCGTTTCAGGAATGCCGACCATGCACATGGCGTTCTCGGTCAGGTGCCACGGTTCAGGGTCGGTTCGGTAGGGGGAGTCGACCCAGTCTTGTGAATCCGGATTTCGGGCAAATGCGCGACCTCCATCCCACCGGAACCGGGATTCAGGATCAATCTCGCCCCATGGCCACTCGACGTATGCGTAGCTCTGATCGACTCTTGTCACACGAGTGGGTGTCATCGCCAGGCTGAGCTTTACAAGGTCACCAACCTGGAGCGACTCCAGCCCAAGGCCATCAGCCACGCCTACCTCCACCTCGCCAGTAGCGGGCTGCACCTTACCGCGCGGCCGGTACGGAGCCTCAATGTCCCAGTCCAGGGCTGTGGAGCACCAGTTTGGAAGATCGCGTAACTGGATGCGGGCTGACCTGGCGAGACGCTGACCTGCGTGTTTCCGGATGGCGCTCCGCTGTTCCCCGAGACTCCCCGCTACTCGCTGTTCCGTCGGGCACGTCAGGGGCACGTCGTCACTCGTCGATCCGGGCAGCATCGGCGAGGCGAAGGTCGGCGATGAGGCGGAAGCGTTCCAGAACCGCCAGCGTCGTGTCGTCGACGGTGAAATCGGGGTCCTCCAAGGCCGCACGCATCTCCTCGCTGTGCCAGAACCGCTCGTGGCCTTCGCGCCACTCGGCCACGCTGGTGTCCCCCTCCCCCTCGTCCACCACGTGGGCAAGATCCACCTGCGCCAGCGGGACGACGCGCACGCTGGTCACCTCGATGACCGCGACCGGACGATCGTCCGAGTCGACGACCACCGAACGGCTCCCGACTTCCGGCAGGGGCTCTCCGTCATGCTCGTAGTCGACGACGAGTGCTGTCGTGGAGGTCTTGGAACCGTTGAGGATGGCTGCGACGAGCTGGTCGCGCAGTGGGCCAGGGAAAGCGAACTCGGTCCTGGGCATCGACGCGATGTCTGCAGGTGAGATGGAGTCGGGCGTCATGCGATCACCGTAACGACCCACCCCGGGGCAAGCCAGAACGTTAAGGCGCCCACGCGGTCGGCGTAGCGACTTTGGCCGGGAGCTGCTTTGGCGCGAGTGATCATGGCCCTGTAAGCTTCCGGCGCGTCGGGCAGTCTGTGGACCTGCTGGGCTGCATCCTCGGGGGCCTCCATCGGCCCGATGTAGAGGACGCTCACCTTGGCCGTGGCGCCGGACTGGGCGGACTCGGCGAGGTACGCGGCCTTGCCGCTGCGCCGGTGTGACCGCCGGAAGCGGTCCGAGGAGCGGAGCCGTACGGAGTCCGGCAAGTCCGTCTACCAGCGCAACCTGGTGGCCGGGCTGGCTGCGCACCATGTCGCCCTCGTCGGCATCGACTGCAAGCAAGGGGTCGAGCTGTTTCCACTGGCCCGCCGGTTCTCCGCCCTCGCCGACAACCGCGACACCGCGCTGGAACTGCTGGAGGCGCTGGTGACGCACATGCAGGAGGTCTACCAGCTCATCCGGGCGGAGCAGCGCATCAGCGTGGCGGTGCCGGATGCGGAGATCGCCGCCGACATCTGGGACCTGCGTGAGGAACTGCGGCCGGTGCCGGTCGTGGTCCTGGTCGACGAGGTCGCCGAACTCGCCCTGAGCACGAAGAAGAACGACCCGCGCCGGGACCGGATCATCACCGCCCTGGTGCGCCTCGCCCAGCTCGGCCGCGCGGCCGGCATCTACCTGGAGATCTGCGGGCAGCGCTTCGGCTCCGAACTCGGCGACGGCATCACCATGCTCCGCGCCCAGCTCACCGGCCGCACCGCGCACCGCGTCAACGACGAAACCTCCGCCAAGATGGCCTTCGGCGACATCTCCCCGGACGCGGTCCTGGCCGCCATCCAGATCCCCGCCGAGATGCGCGGGGTGGCCATCGCCGGGGACTCCACCGGCGGCTGGCACCGCATCCGCGCCCCGCACACCTCGCTGCGCCAGGCCGTGAACATCTGCAACAAGCACGCCGACCGCACCCCCGACCTGCCCGCCCTGGCGGCCTACCGGCCCGCGGCTGCCTCGCTGCCCTCGGCCCGGGTGCCGCTGTCCAAGACAGCCCCCGCCACGGCCTGACCTCTCCTGCCCCCCGGCCGGCGCGACCGCCTTCGCGCCAGGTCCCTACCCCCTCCATGCCTCAGGACAGGAAGGAGTGCCCCGTGTTCTGCGCGCACTGCGGCGACGTCGACGGCACCGAAACCGGCATCGACCACGACGAACGCGACTGCCCCTGGTACGACACCGACGACGGCACCGTGACCATCGACGCCGCCGAGCTGGCCAACATCCTCCAGACCGTGGCGGACGGTATCCCCGCCCAGCAAGCCGCGATCGGCCTCCTCGTCGACCACGGCCTGTGGATCAAGCGCCTGGCCGAGCGGCCCGGCCTGCTGCTGATCGACTACTCCGGGCCCGCCCCGGAGCCGTACGGCGTCGACTGGCTCAAGGTCGTCGAGGCCCTGACCGCGAAGGACCTGCCCGCCTCCAGCGGGGAATTGCGCATCCTGGCCATCGCCGCCTCGCTCGCCGACACCGCCGCCCGGATCCCGCTCGGCGACGCGGTCACCGGCCTGGACGCGGCCAACCTCGACCGGGTCCTGAAGGCCATCACCGAGGCCAACGGCCGACCCGTAGCGCGGTGACCGTCATGGCCTCGCGACTGCACATCGATGCCGTGCTGGTCCAGGCGGTCATCGCCGGAGCGCTGTCCTTCGCCCACCTGCACGACCTGGCCGCCGCTGCCGGACAGGACGGCTGGAAAGCCTGGGCCTACCCGATCTCGGTCGACCTGCTCCTGGTCGCCGCCTGGCGACGACTACGCACCGACGGGCCGTCCCGCCTGGCCTGGTGCTGGTTCCTGATCGCCCTGGTGGCCTCGCTCGGCGCCAACATCGCCACCGCCGGACTCCTCTACCTGGACCAGGTCCCGGCGTGGCTGCGCATCCTGGTCGCCGCCTGGCCCGCGCTGGCCTTCATGGGCGGCACCCTCCTCGCCCACTCGGCCACAGACCGGGTGCCGGATCCGCCGACACCCGCAGCTCCGGCCTCCACACTCGACATCGAACCCGAACCACGTGCTTCCGAGGCGGAGTTGGACGCCTCCCCGGCGCCTGCGGCAACCGCCGCGCCTCCCGCTGCCCGGCCTGCGCCTGGACCTACGCGGGCGACACCTACCACCTCATCCGCGCGGGCCTGGCCGGCGACGACCGCCGAGACGTCTCCGCCACCGTCCGGGATCACCCGCGGGTCTTCGCCACGCTCACCGCTCCATCGTTCGGCCCGGTCCACAACCGCCCCGACCACGGCACCTGCCGCTGCGGCAAGCAGCACGCCACCGACGACCCCGCGCTCGGAACCGCCCTGGACCCGGAGACGTACGACTACGCGGGCGCCGTCCTGTTCAACAACCACGCCGGACAGCTCTGGCAGCGCTTCACCACCCGGCTCCGCCGCGAACTCGCCGTCCGCGCCGGCCTTTCCCGCCGCGAGCTCGCCGACCACCTCCGCGTCTCCTACGGCAAGGTCGCCGAGTTCCAGAAGCGCGGTGCCCTGCACTTCCATGCCGTGATCCGGCTCGACGGCCCGGAAGGTCCCGAAACACCGCCGCCCGCCTGGGCGATCGTCGACCTCCTTGCCGACGCCATCCGTGCCGCCGCCGCGCACTCCTACACATCGGTCTCGGTGCCGGCCGCCGAAGACCAACCGGCCCGGACCTTCCGCTGGGGCACCCAGCTCGACGTCCGGCCGGTGAAGGCGTTCGGCGACGGATCCGAGACCACCGAACAGGCCGTCGCCTCCTACGTCGCCAAGTACGCCACCAAGGCCGCCGAGAACACCGGCACCCTCGACCGCCGCATCGGCGAACTCGCCGAGCTCGACCGCCACCGAGTCCCCGACCACACCTGCCGCCTCATCGAGGCCTGCAAGCTGCTCGACCCGCTCTACCCCGACCGGCAGCTGTGGGCCTGGGCGTACATGCTCGGCTTCCGCGGTCACTTCTCCTCCAAGTCGCGCCGCTACTCGACGACGCTCGGCGCCCTCCGCCAGGCCCGCGCCGACTACCGCGCCGCCCAGGAACGCGAAGCCCTCGGCCCGGACGACGTCGAGCCGGACACCGTCCTCGTTCTCGCCGACTGGCAGTACGCCGGACACGGCCACACCCCCGGCGAATCCGCCCTCGCCGCCACCATCGCCCGCGACCTCCAGCTCAACCGCGAAACCGCCCGCGAAGCCCTGCAAGACCAACTCACGAACGAAGGGACGTGCTGACCATGGCCTCAGAGCTGCCGAACCGGTTCCTGACCCCTGAGGACCTGGTCGAGATGTTCGAACTCCCCAGCGTGGAGACCGTCTACCAGTGGCGCCGCAAGCGCACGGGCCCCCGTGGCTTCCGCGTCGGCCGGCACCTCCGCTTCGACCCGATCGACGTGCGCGCGTGGGTCGACACCCAGCTGGCGGAGGCTGTCTGATGGCCGAACACATCCAAGACCGCTGGTATCGGACCGAGGTCGGCCCGGACGGCAAGACGCGCAAGGTCAAGACCGAGCATCAAGGCCGTGAGTGAGTACCTGGGGCACTCCGACCCGGGGCTGACGCTGCGGGTGTACGCGCACCTGATGCCGTCAAGTCAGGAGCGTACGAGGAAGGCCGTGGACCGGTTGCTTCTTCCCGCTCCGCGCGAGCCTGACGGCCCAGTGACCCACACCAGGCCCCCTATTGGCGCTAAATGCGCTGGTAGGGGGCTTGTTGCTGCCGGATCAAAGCCAGTCCTCCGGGCTTAGGCATGGCTTTATCAGTGTCGCAGATCGACTGGGGAGGACGATTCCCCCGACGTCGGGTGGCCCACAGGCCGTCGAGGAGCCGCCTGACCGCCGCAACAGCGCGGTCCCAGCGGCGGTGTATCGACACCGTGCCTCCCTCCCGCGCCGGCGACCGCCCGCCATCAGGCGGGCCCCGCTGCAAGCAGCAGCCAGGTGGACGCGGTCGCCGGTCAGTGCCCCGAACTTGTCAGCACCCGGGGCGCGACGAGCGTACCCAGGTGTCCGCGCGCAGGGCACCGGGTTTTGAACGGAAAGGGCCCGCCACCCCCGAGGGCAGCGGGCGTCCGCATCAGGGGGCGGCGATCAGCCGGACCCAACGAACAGCACCAGCAACAGCCACACCACCGGAGCCGTCGGCAACAGCGAGTCCAGCCGGTCCATGATGCCGCCGTGGCCCGGCAGCAGCGTGCCCATGTCCTTGATGCCGAGGTCCCGCTTGATCATCGACTCGCCGAGGTCGCCCAGCGTGGCACTCGCCGCGACCGCGAGGCCGAGCAGCAGACCCTGCCACCACATGCCGTCGTCGATCAGGAACTGCATGCACAACGCACCCGCCACCATGGCGAAGCTGACCGCGCCGAGCAGCCCCTCACGGGTCTTGCCGGGGCTGATGCGCGGGGCGAGCTTGTGCCGGCCGAAGCGCCAGCCGACGGCGTACGCACCCGTATCGCTGACGACCGTCAGCAGCAGGAACATGAAGACCCGGCGCGGACCGTCCTCGGCCGTCAGCATCATCGCGACGAACGTCGCGAGGAACGGCACGTAGAAGGCCGCGAAGACTCCCGCCGTGACGTCCTTGAGATAACCCTCCGGCGGTTCCGTCATCCGCCAGACCAGGACCGCGAGCGCGGTGAGCGCCATCGCCACCCAGGCGCCCTCGGCCCCGCGCACATACCCGGCGACGACCATCGCCGCGCCACCGACCGCGAGCGGCACGATCGGCGCCTTGATGCCCTTGCGCTCGTCGAGCCGTTTGGTCAGCTCCCACAGGCCCACCACGACGGCGACCGCGACGACCCCGACGAACACCGCCTTGACGATGAACAGAGACGCGACGATCACCGCGCCGAGTCCGACTCCGACCCCTATCGCGGCGCCCAGGTCGCGGCCCGCGCTCTTCTTCTGCGGTGCGGGCGCCGGCTGTGGGGCGTCGTGCATGGGCTCCGGATTCTGCGGCACTGCCGGATGGGGCTGCGCCGTCGGGCTCTCGTCGCGGAACAAGGGGCCGCCCAGCCGAGCGGCCCCCCGGTCGTCGTCCTGGTCCCCGCCGTGGGCGGACACGTCGGGCACGATGGGCATGGGGCGAGTCTGCTGCGCGTTGTGCGCATCGTACGTGGGACCCGCCGGGGCGGCCCCCGGGACAGGCCCCCCGTCGGACGGCGCCCAGTACCCGGCGTGCGGCGGCGCTCCCCAGGAAGAGTCGTTCATCAGACCTCGAGCAGCTCAGCTTCCTTGTGCTTGAGGAGCTCGTCCACCTGAGCGACGTACTTGTGCGTGGTGTCGTCGAGCTCCTTCTCCGCACGGCGGCCCTCGTCCTCGCCGATCTCGCCGTCCTTGATCAGCTTGTCGATGGCGTCCTTGGCCTTGCGGCGGACGGAGCGGATGGACACCTTGGCGTCCTCGCCCTTGCTCTTGGCGACCTTGATGTACTCGCGGCGGCGCTCCTCGGTGAGCTCGGGGAACACCACCCGGATGATGTTGCCGTCGTTGCTCGGGTTGACGCCCAGGTCGGAGTCCCGGATCGCCTGCTCGATATTGCGCAGCGCGCTCTTGTCGAACGGGGTCACGACCGCCATGCGCGGCTCCGGCACGGAGAACGAAGCCAGCTGGTTGATCGGCGTCGGCGCGCCGTAGTAGTCGGCCACGATCTTGTTGAACATCGCCGGGTGCGCACGGCCGGTGCGGATCGCGGCGAAGTCCTCCTTGGCGACCACGACGGCCTTCTCCATCTTCTCCTCGGCCTCGAGGAGGGTCTCTTCGATCACCACTTGCTCCTGCGTGTCTTGAGTAGGCCCGGCTGCGGTTCCTTGTCGGGGCCGGCGGCCGGCTGCGTCGCGTCTTCTTCCTGCACGGTTCCCGACCGGCAGGTCATTGTCCATCCCCTGGCCAGGGTCCGTTCCCTCCGTCCCTCGGACAGGTGTCCTCCCGCGGACGGAGGCACCGGTCAGTCCCGGCTGCCTTGGTCACCCACCAGCGTGCCGATCTTCTCACCCTTGACGGCGCGGGCGATATTGCCCTCCTTCAGAAGCTCGAAGACCACGATCGGAAGCTTGTTGTCGCGGCACAGCGTGATGGCGGTGGCGTCGGCGACCTTCAGGTCCCGCGTGATGACCTCGCCGTAGCCGAGGGAGTCGAACTTGACGGCGTCCGGGTTGGCCTTCGGGTCGGAGTCGTAGACCCCGTCCACACCGTTCTTGCCCATCAGCAGGGCCTCGGCGTCGATCTCCAGGGCGCGCTGGGCGGCGGTGGTGTCGGTGGAGAAGTACGGCATGCCCATACCGGCGCCGAAGATGACCACACGGCCCTTCTCCAGGTGCCGTACGGCGCGCAGCGGGATGTACGGCTCGGCGACCTGCCCCATGGTGATGGCGGTCTGCACCCGGCACTGGATGCCCTCCTTCTCCAGGAAGTCCTGGAGGGCGAGGCAGTTCATCACGGTGCCGAGCATGCCCATGTAGTCGGAGCGGGCCCGGTCCATGCCGCGCTGCTGGAGTTCGGCGCCACGGAAGAAGTTGCCGCCGCCGATGACGACCGCGATCTGCGCGCCGTCGCGTACGACGGCCGCGATCTCACGGGCGATGGCGTGCACCACGTCCGGGTCGACGCCCAGGCCCCCGCCGCCTGAGAAGGCCTCTCCGGACAGCTTCAGCAGAAACCGGCCGCGTACTTTGCCGTCGTCGCTCTTCTCGACGCTGGTGGTCATGGGGATCTCCTCGTGGTGCACATACGAAGAAGGCCATTGCCGGTGGTGGGTTTGCATCCCATACGCGGCAATGGCCTCCTCGTCAGATCTGCTGTCGTCCGCCACACGCGCGGGCGGGGCTGCCTGCGCGAGCGACACGGACGACTGCACCCGACCCTATCGGGATCGGGTACCCGTCGCTGTACGGACTCAGATGCCGACCTTGATGCGCGTGAAGCGCTTCAGGGTGACACCGGCCTCGTCCAGGACCTTCTGGACCGACTTCTTGTTGTCGAGCGCGTACGGCTGGCCGAGCAGCGTGGCGTCCTTGAAGAAGCCGTTCAGCCGACCCTCGACGATCTTGCCGATCGCGGCCTCGGGCTTGCCCTCGGCGCGGGTGGTCTCCTCGGCGATACGGCGCTCGGTCTCGACGACCTCGGCCGGCACGTCCTCCTTGGAGAGGTACTTCGGCGCGAAGGCGGCGATGTGCTGGGCGATGCCCTTGGCGACCTCGGCGTTCGGCTTGTCGAGCTCGACGAGGACACCGATCTGCGGCGGCAGGTCGGGCATCGTGCGGTGCATGTACGCGGTCACGAAGCCGTCGGAGAACCGCGCGAAGCGGTCCAGGACGATCTTCTCACCGAGGTTGGCGTTGGCCTCGTCCACGAACGCCTGGACGGTCTTGCCGGGCTCGATCTCGGAGGCGAGCAGGGCCTCCAGGTCGGCCGGGGAGGTCTTGGCGACGTGCTCGGCGATGGCCTGGGCCACGGCCTGGAACTTCTCGCCCTTGGCGACGAAGTCCGTCTCGCACTTCAGCTCGACGAGGACGCCGGAGGAGTTGTCGTCGGCGATGATGGAGACCACGGCGCCGTTCTCGGCGGAGCGGCCCTCGCGCTTGGCGACGCCCTTCTGGCCCTTGATGCGGAGCGCCTCGACGGCTTTCTCGACGTTGCCCTCGGCCTCGTCCAGCGCCTTCTTGCAGTCCATCATGCCGGCGCCAGTGAGCTCACGGAGCTTCTTGACGTCGGCGGCGGTGTAGTTCGCCATGAGTCTGTGAATCTTTCTCGAAGTCTGGAAGATCGAAGATCTGCGGGGTTCTGCGATCCGCATGCATCTGCAGATCTACGACACTCCGCTGACCTACGGGTGAACGGCGGGAGCGGTCTTCATGCACCGCTCCCGCCGTCAACGCTGACGGGACGGTCAGGCCTGCTCGCCCTCGGTGGCCGGAGCCTCAGCGGCCGGAGCCTCGGCAGCCGGCGTCTCCGTGGCGGGAGCCTCGGCGGCAGCCTCCGCAGCCGGAGCCTCCTCGGCCTTCTTCTCACCCTCGAGCAGGTCGCGCTCCCACTCGGCGAGCGGCTCGCCCGCGGCCTTCTCGCCCTTGCCCTCCGTCGCCACGCCGGAACGGGCGATGAGGCCCTCGGCGACGGCGTCGGCGATCACACGGGTGAGCAGGGTGACGGAGCGGATCGCGTCGTCGTTGCCCGGGATCTTGTAGTCGACCTCGTCGGGGTCGCAGTTGGTGTCGAGGATCGCGACGACCGGAATGTTCAGCTTCCGGGCCTCACCAACGGCGATGTGCTCCTTCTTGGTGTCCACGATCCAGACGGCGCTGGGCACCTTCTGCATCTCGCGGATACCACCGAGGGTCTTCTCCAGCTTGGCCTTCTCGCGCGAGAGCACGAGAAGCTCCTTCTTGGTCAGACCGGAGGCGGCGACGTCCTCGAAGTCGATCTGCTCGAGCTCCTTGAGTCGCTGCAGACGCTTGTAGACGGTCGAGAAGTTGGTGAGCATGCCGCCCAGCCAGCGCTGGTTGACGTAGGGCATGCCGACGCGGGTGGCCTGCTCGGCGATGGCCTCCTGCGCCTGCTTCTTCGTGCCGACGAACATGACCGTGCCGCCGTGGGCGACGGTCTCCTTGACGAACTCGTAGGCGCGGTCGATGTACGACAGCGACTGGAGCAGGTCGATGATGTAGATGCCGTTGCGCTCGGTGAAGATGAAGCGCTTCATCTTCGGGTTCCAGCGACGGGTCTGGTGACCGAAGTGGACGCCGCTCTCCAGCAGCTCCCGCATCGTGACGACGGCCATGGCCGTTCTCCTTGTGTTTCTCGGTTGTGCCGCGGATGCCGGACGGCTCCCGCGCCTGACGCCCACATGCGCCTTGCCACAGAGGGACCGAGGGGCGCTGATCCGGACCGTTGACGGGCCTGGTATCGGGGCGTGCGAAGTCGACCCGGTGGCCCGGGTCGCCATCAGAAGTGTACGGGACCCAGGAGGTCCCGGGTGACGCCGCTGTCCACAACCCGGGAGTAATCCACAGGTTTCGGCCGGGATCGACGAGAGTGCGGCACGGTTCTCGCATGCGAGCGATGCGATATGTGCGAGGTGTACGAGCGACGTGGGCGATGCTGCTGGGGCTGACGCTGACCGTCCTGGCCACCGCGGCCCGGGCGGACGACCCGCCACCGGCCGCGCCGCCGAGGGCGGACGCCCCGGTACCGGTGGTCGGCCGTACGTGGCCGGTGGGGTTACGTCCCCCTGTGCTACGCGGCTGGGACCCCCCTGCCACGCCGTACGGCCGGGGCCACCGGGGCGTGGACCTGGCGGCCCCGCCCGGGACACCGGTACGGGCGGTCGCGGCGGGCCGGGTGTCGTTCGCGGGGCGGGTGGCCGGAAAGGGGGTTGTAGCGATCGAACTCACGGGGACCGGCGACCCGCCTCTCCGAACGACATACGAACCGGTCCATGCCTCGGTCAAGAAGGGAGACGAGATCGAGCCGGGCGAGCCGGTGGGCACGGTGGAGCCGACGGGCTCCCACTGCACGATCACATGCCTGCACTGGGGCCTCCGCCGAGGCGAGGCCTACCTGGACCCCCTGTCCGTCCTCCCACCCTGGCTCCTACGCAACGGCCCGTCCCGCCTCCTACCGGTACTCGGGGTACCGCTGCCACCGACATAGCTGCGGACCGACATAGCTGCGGGCAGTCGTGCCTCCCCCAGTGCCTTATGGGCCTGGGGGACCCCCAGGGCGATGGGGGTCCCCCCCACTCGAGCGAAGCCGAGAGTGGGGGGTGGGCGCAGCGGCACCCCGCCAACGCCGGCGAGTGCCCAACCGCCCCGCATCCGCCCACGCTCAGCCCCGAACCCCCCGCAACACCATCCCCACCGCAGCCTCCGCGATCACCCCCGGCTCCTCCGCCGCCCCCAGCTCGATCCGCCGCACAGCCGCGTCCACAACCCCCTGCAGCAGCATCGCCGCCAACCGCGGCTCCGCATGCCCCATCTCCCCCAGCGCCTCGACGATCATCGAGACCAGCCCCCCGTGCGCCGCCCGGATCTTCTCCCGCGCCCCGGCATCCAGCTCACTGGCCGAAATCGCCACCACGGCCCGATGCCGCCGGTCCCCGACGAGCTCCAGCTGCTTGCGCACATACGCCTCGACCTTGGCCTCCGGCCCGTGCGCCCGCTCCATCGCCGCCGACACTTCCGCCGCCCAGACCGGGAAGTCGACCTCACACAGCTCCTCGACCACGGCGGCCCGTGACCGGAAGTACTCGTACACGGACGACCGCGCAAGCCCCGTCCGCTCGGCGAGGGCCGGGAAGGTCAGCGCTTCCGTCCCACCCTCGGACAGCAGGGAACGAGCCGCGTCCAGCAGGGCGGCTCGCTGCATCGACCGGTGCTCGGCCACGGAGGCCGCTCGAATCCTTGGCACGTCGACCACTTTACGGACGCGGCACCCGGGGCGGGAGTGAATCGCGTCGCCCCGTCGGCGTTCGACCAGGTCAACGCCCGAAGCCTGCCAGTTTCGCGCGCAGCTGGAGCACGGACTTGGTGTGGATCTGACTGACCCGGCTCTCGGTCACCCCGAGCACATTGCCGATCTCGGCGAGCGTGAGCCCCTCGTAGTAGTACAGCGTGACCACGGTCTTCTCCCGCTCGGGCAGCGTGTTGATCGCCCGCGCCAGGAACCGCCGCAGCTCCCGGTCCTCGGCCACCTCCACCGGATTGTCCGCGGCGGTGTCCTCCAGCGTGTCCATGACGCTCAGCCCGTCGCCGCCGTCGCCCCCGACGTGCAGCAGCTCCTCCAACGCCACCACGTTGGCCAGTGACAACTGGCTGAATACCGCATGCAGTTCGTCGACCGCCATGCCCAGCTCGGCGGCCACCTCGCTCTCCGTCGGCGTCCGCCGCAGCCGTGCCTCCAGCGTCGCGTAGGCCCGCTCCACATTGCGCGCCTTCTGCCGCACGGACCGCGGGATCCAGTCCAGCGCCCGCAGCTCGTCGATCATCGCGCCGCGGATCCGCGTGATCGCGTACGTCTCGAACTTGATCTCCCGGTCGATGTCGAACTTCTCGATCGCGTCGATCAGCCCGAACACCCCGGACGACACGAAGTCCGCCTGCTCGACGTTGGGCGGCAGCCCCACGCTCACCCGCCCGGCCACGTACTTCACGAGCGGCGAGTAGTGCAGGATCAGCTGCTCCCGCAACCGCTCGTCCCCCGTCGCCTTGTACGACCGCCACAACTCGTCGAGCGTCGAGGGAGCGGGCGGTCGCACGCTGCCACCGTCACGGGCGGCTGGGGGGATCGCCGCCCGGTCGGACCCGGAGGTGTGCTGGGGCATTCGTCGCCTTGTGCCGTTCTGCCGTGAAGGGTGGTGCCTGGGGGAGCTGTCGGTCTGATGTCGAGTTGCCGGACTGTGCCGGGATCCTTGTGAGCGTAGCGTGACTGAAGAGTCGCGGTGTGCGAAGGACGGGGCCGGACCCATGCGCAGATACGTTCCGCCGGGTGCCCCGTAGGGTCATGGTGGTCGCTCTCCGTGACCGCCAGGACCCGTCAACTGCGGGATTTCCCAAGGGCGTCGAGTTTTCCCTCGGACGGCCGAACACGCACGGTCAGCACGGGCTCCGACCGCCTTGAACGGAGATCATGGCCTGGCGTGTCAACTTCCAGCCGTCGCCGTGTCGTTCGACGTAACCAAGTGCTCTGAGTTCGTACAGTCTCGCGATCGCGTCATCCTCCGTCGTCGGCGTGCCGCGTGCGATCTCTTCGGCCGTGGCGGCTCCGCGGGCGGGCAACGCGGCCAGGACGCGCCGTGCGCCGGGCGCCAGCAGATCCCGCGGCAGCACCGGTCCTCGGCGGTCCGGGGCCAGCTCCCCCATGTCTCCGACGAGTTCCACCACCTCCGCCGCGTCGGTGACCAGCGTCGCGTCCCCGCGCAGCAGTTCGTGTACGCCTGCCGACAATCCACTGGTGGTCGGCCCGGGCACCCCCATCGTGTGACGCCCCAGCCGTTGCGCCGCCCGCGCCGTGACGAGTGAGCCACTGCGGTAGGCGGCCTCGACGACGACGGTTCCCCGGGTGAGCGCGGCGATCACTCTGTTTCTGACGATGAACCGGCTCGGCGTCGGATGATCACCGGGCGGCAACTCGCCGACCACCAGCCCCTGGTCTGCGATCCTGGTGATCAACTGGGTGTGGCCGCGCGGGTAGGGCCGGTCGACCCCGCAGGCGAGGACGGCGACGGTGGCACCACCGGCGCCGAGGGCACCGCGGTGAGCGGCGCCGTCCACGCCGTAGGCGCCGCCGGACACCACCACCCAGCCGCGCTCCGCGAGGCCGGCCGCGAGGGTGACGGCCATGTGCGCGCCGTACTCGGTACAGGCCCGGGCACCCACGAGGGCGACAGATCTCAGCGCCCACATCCGCAGACTGGGCCGGCCCCTGATCCACAGCCCGAGCGGCCTCGCCTCCCCCAGGTCGTCCAGCTGCCCCGGCCACTCCGCGTCTCCCGGGCACACAAACCGCACGCCGGCGTCCCGCGCGACGCCGAGATCGCGCTCCGGCTGGGCCAGCCTGGCCCGCGCCAGCAGCCCGGCCCACCGCTTCTCACTCACCCCTGGCAAGGGCCTGCCACCCTCCCGCAAGCGCCATACCACCTGCCCCACCCCGAACTCCCGCACCCACCGCCCGGCAACCTCGTCACCGGGCTCGATGACGCGGGTGAGGAAGACACGGGAGAGCAGCTCGTCGTCCGGATCGCTGCCGCCGCTCATGTCAGCGCCCCGATGGCCATCGGCACACCGCGCGGCACTCCCGTACGCAGTTGCAGCGCCAGGGCGACGTCCGTCGCGTCGGGCCGGTCGTGTCCCACGAGGTCGGCGACGCTCCAGGCGACCCGCAGCACCCGGTCGATTCCGCGTGCCGTCAGCGCGCCCCGCTCCAAATTGCGTTCCGCCTCGTCCATCGCGCCGGTCGCGGCGTGCCAGCGGCTGCGCAGCTCCCGGCCGGGCACCTCGCTGTTCGTCCGCCAGGGCGTACCGGCGAAGCGTGCTGCGGCCCGCTCCCGCGCCGCCCGGACACGGTCGGCGACCGTCGCCGTGGACTCGCCCCGCACACCGCGGTCGGCGAGCTGGGCGCGGGTGACGCGGTCCACCTCCACTCTGAGATCGACCCGGTCGAGGAATGGTCCCGAGAGCCGGGCCTGGTAGCGGCGGATCGCCGAGGGCGGGCACTCGCACAGGCTGTCGTTCTGCGAGAAGCGGCCGCAGGGGCACGGGTTCGCGGCGAGCACCATCAGGAACCTCGCCGGGAACCGCACCACCCCCGCACTGCGGGCGATCACGACATGCCCCGACTCCAGGGGTTGTCGCAGGGCGTCGAGCGCATGGCTGCTGAACTCCGGCGCCTCGTCGAGAAAGAGCACCCCTCGATGGGACAGCGACACGGCGCCGGGGCGGGCCATCCCCGGGCCGCCGCCGACCAGCGCCTGCATGGTGGCCGAGTGGTGCGGGGCGCAGTAGGGAGCGGTGTCGATCATGGGTTTGCCCGGGGGCAGCAGGCCCGCCACGGAGTGCACCGCCGTCACCTCCAGCGACTCCTCGCGGCCGAGCCTGGGCAGGACGGCGGGCAGCCGCTCCGCGAGCATCGTCTTCCCGGCACCGGGCGGTCCCGACAGGAGGAGATGATGTCCGCCGGCCGCGGCGACCTCCACAGCGGTCCGGGCCGAGGTCTGTCCGACGACGTCGGCGAGGTCGTGGTCCTGGTCGTGCTGCGCGGTGCCGGAGCTGTGCATGCCCGTCGCCGCGCCGGTGCCGGGAACCCGCAGGCCGGCGAGCAGTGGATCGGGACGTCCCGGTTCAGCCGGTTCCTCGTCGGGGAGGGGCTCGTCCGCCAGTACGGCGATCAGCTGGCGCAGACTGCGCACACCCAGCACGGACACTCCGGGCACCAGGGAGGCCTCGGCTGCCGCGCACTCCGGCACGACCACCTGCTCATAGCCCGCGTCCGCCGCGGCGAGCACGGCCGGCAGAGTGCCCCGTACCGGCCGCACCCGTCCGTCCAGGCCCAGCTCGCCGATCATCACGATGTCGGCGAGCACCCGCGGATCGATCCGCTCGCAGGCGCCCAGCACCGCGCAGGCGACGGCCAGGTCGAAACCACTGCCCGCCTTCGGTACCGACGCCGGGCTGAGCCCGACCGTGAGCTTCTTCTGCGGCCACTCGCCCCCGGAGTTGACCACCGCCGCCCGCACCCGGTCCCGGCTCTCCGTCAGGCTCTTGTCCGGCAGTCCCACCAGCGTGAACGCGGCGACACCCGGTTCGAGGTCGGCCTGGACCTCGACGACCACGCCCTCGACCCCGACGAGGGCGACGGAGCACGTACGTGCGAAGCCCATCTCAGGCCACCCCCCGCGCGTGCTCGACCACGGCCGCGCCCCGGTCGGGCAGGACGACGCCGACGAGGTCGATACGGACGCCGCCGGGCGGTGCTCCCCCGTGTTCCTGCAGCCAGCGTTCCGCCAGGCCGCGCAGGCGTGCCGCCTTGGCCGGTGTGATCGCCGCCATCGGATGCTGGAAGGGACCCGACCTGCGGGTCTTCACCTCGCAGACGACCAGGACATCACCGTCCCGCGCCACGATGTCGATCTCTCCGGTCCTGCCGCAGCGCCAGTTGCGCTCCAGGACCGTCATACCGGCCGTGACCAGCCGCCGAGCGGCCAGCTCCTCTCCGTACCTGCCCAGTGCACTGCGTGCCAGATGCGTGTTCATGTCGGCACCACCTCCGGCGCCAACCGTCACGCATCCTCCACCAAGAAGTGGATCTTGGTGGGTTACTCAGCAGTTGTGGACAACGTCGTCACCCACACGAGCGACAGCGATCATCGATCACCCGCTCGGGAGCTCCAGATCGCTCTTGTTCAGCTCCTCGATGTTCACATCCTTGAATGTGAGGACCCGGACCTGCTTCACGAACCGGGCCGGTCGATACATGTCCCACACCCAGGCGTCCGCCATCGACACCTCGAAGAACACTTCGCCCTGAACCGAATGCACCTGCATCTCGTAGTCGTTGGTCAGGTAGAAACGCCGCTCGGTCTCGATCACGTATTTGAACAGACCGACGACATCGCGGTACTCCCGGTAGAGCTTGAGCTCCATCTCGGTCTCGTACTTTTCGAGGTCCTCGGCGCTCATGGCATGTTCCCCTTCAGCCGTGCGATCCCACCATTGTGCGCCAGTCTCGTGAGCCCCTAGACGATTTCCGTGTCGAGGATCTCGGGCCTGGCAGGGGGACCTTCGTCGAGCAGTCTGCGCAGCAGCTCGGCGAGTCTGGTCGGATACACCGTCTCATGCGCCCGGCTCAGTTCCTGCCACGTCCACCACCGCGCACCCACGACACTGCGTCGCTCCAGCTCGGTGAGACCCAGGGCCTCGGTCGTCGTCTGGTTCGTCCGGGCCAGGTAGTACCACTCGTCCTGGTCCCAGCGTCGGCCCGCGAACGGGAACGAGCACATCCGCCGCCACAGCACCGGGCCCAGCTCGACGGCCGTGATTCCGGTCTCCTCCGCGAGTTCCCGCACAGCGGCCTCCTCGCGGGTCTCGTCGCCCTCCAGGCCGCCGCCAGGAGTGAACCACCAGTCGTCGGCGGGATCGTCCGGCTCGTGGCCGTGCAGCAGCAGGATGCGGTCCTGGGGGTCGAGCAGCACCACCCGGGCCACCTTGCGCACCTCGTTTTCATGCGCGGCTCGCCTCCGGGGCGCTCCAGCCGGTGTCGAGGGCGCGACCGTGCTCAGCCCTTCGGGCCTCCTCGCTCCCCCACTCTCGGCTTCTCCCCCACGCTCGGCTTCGCTCGCGCGGGGGGACCCCCATGCCTCCTCGACACCGACGCGCCCCTTCGGCTCGCTCGCGGTGCCGCCCAGGCCCTCGGAGGAGCCTGCTCCGGCATCCGTCGCCTCAGCGGACACCGGCAGGCTCCGTCCGCGGGCGGCTACGGCCCGCCATGCGCTTGGCGAGCGGACCGTACGCGGCGCCCCCGAGCACCAGCACGGCTCCGACGACGATCATGGCGCCCATCGTACGGAGCGGGCCGGGCGTGGACAGGTCGCCGAGCGCCTCGAAGCCGACGGGGCGTTCCAGCATGCCGTCCATGGGCCAGACGACGGCGTCCACCCGCGCGGACACGGCGTCGCGCGACACGGTGCCGCCGGCGGCGTCCGCGAGGTGGGCGGTGGAGTCCAGGGAGCCGTGCCGCTCGTCACCGAGCAGGAACAGCCGCCCGTCGGGCACGGTCACGGTCGGGAAGTTCGCGACTTCGGCGGCCTGCCCCTCGGGCAGATACGGTTCCTCGATCTCCTTGCCGTCGACGGTCAGCTTCCCGTCCCGGCAGCAGGAGACGGTGTCCCCGCCGACCGCGACCACGCGCTTGACCATCGGCGCGTTGCCCCAGGTCACGTCCTTGAAGACGACGACGTCACCGCGGCGCACGTCCGCGCTGTCGACCCGCTCGGCCAGCACGCGGTCGCCCACGTCGATAGTCGGTGCCATGGAGCTGGTGGGCACGGTGTACGGGCGGTAGACCACCGCTCCCCAGCCGAACCCGCCGAGGAACAGCACAAGGCCCAGCGCGACCGCCAGGCCGGACAACCGCTGTCCGATCCGGCCGCCCACCGGGCCACTGCTCGCCCCGCCGCTCTGCGGGGCCGTACGTGTCGCGCTCTCGCCACCCATGGACCCGCACCCTACCCGGCGGTACCTGACCGGGTCAGCCCTTCCGTTCTCCGGCCGAGGTCAGAGGTCCGCGGGCTTCACCAGGGCCGGTCAGCGCGTCTGTGCGACGGTGAGCCGGCGGCGGCGCCACAGGGCCACCGGCACGACCCCGGCGAGGGCCAGGGCGTTCGGGGCGGCGGTCAGGGCCGCGGACGCGGAGGACTGGTCGCCCAGACTGGGCTGGTCGAAGGTGTCCGGGACCGGGAGCGTGCCCCAGCGGTTGATGGGCCACGCCTTGACGATGGCGCGTCCGACGACCTTCTCCACCGGGACCATGCCGTTGTTGGCGTCACCCTGGTGGTAGCGCGAGTCCTCGGAGTTCTGCCGGTGGTCGCCCATGACCCAGATGAAGCCCTCGGGGACCTTCACCTCGAACTGCCCGCCCTGGTCGTCATTGCTGCACGGCGTGTTGCCGGGGTACACGTACGACGTCTCGTTCAGCGCCTTGCCGTTGACCTTGAGCGGGCCGGTGCCCTGGCACTCCACCGTGTCGCCGCCGACACCGATGACCCGCTTGATGAGGTCCTTCTCCTCCGCGGACGGCATCAGGCCGATCCAGGTGAGAACCGTCTGCAGGGCGTTCGGATTCGTCGTCGGCTGGCCGGCCAGCCAGTCGTCCGGGTCGTGGAAGACGACGACCTCGCCGCGCTCCGGCTCGGACCCGAACCACGGGGTGAGCTTGTCGACGAGAACACGGTCCCCCTGCTGGAGGGTGTTCTGCATCGAGTCGGAGGGGATCGAGAACGCCTGCACCAGGAACGTCTTGATCAGCAGCGCCAGCACCAGCGCGATACCGATCAGGATCGGCAGCTCCTTCCAGAAGGAGCGCTGTTTCTTCGGCTGCTTGAGGGCCGGGCCGCTCGGCCCCTGGTCCCCGGCCTGGTCCTGCTCGTCCGTCACCCTGTCGTCCTCAGCCGCTGTTGTGTCACTCCCTGCGGGAGGGACGTTGCCCGGGGCCGTGGGGGCTGCCTCCACGGGCTGTCCGCGGTGCTCCTCGCCGTCGTTCCCGGACCGTGCACCAACCGCCACATCCCCCACGCCAACTCCTTACTCTGTGCCGCCGCCTGCCCCATGCACGGCGCAGGCCCACCACTCCCATAACGAGCGGGAGTTCCGCAGGGCTCGGGAGCTGGATCGTTCCGTTCGGATCCTCGGAGGCAACCCTATGCGACGGTTGGGGAGCAGCGGTCGACCCGGAGGCCGAGTCGGACACGGAAGCGTAGGTTTTCGGTTCCTCCAGGGTGGTCCAGTGGCCGAGCGGCCAGGCGATGACGACGGCGCGTCCCACCACCTCCTCCTCGGAGACGGTGCCGCCGTAGTCGGTGTCCTGGTGGGAGCGGGAGTCCGCGGAGTTGGACCGGTGGTCGCCCATCACCCACAGCCGGCCTTCCGGCACGGTGATGTCGAACGGGGTCGCGGACGGTTCGTTGCCGGGAAAGAGATAGTCCTCGACGAGGGGAACGCCGTTGACCGTGACCCGCCCTTGCGCGTCACAGCACTTGACGCGGTCGCCGCCGACACCGACGACCCGCTTGATGAGGTCCTTCTCGTTGTCGGAGGGCAGCAGGCCGATGAAGGTGAGGCCTTCCTTCACCTGCTTGACGACGACCGGGTCTTCCTTCTTCTGGGTGGGCTGCTCGTCCTTGAGCCAGCCACCGGGGTCCTTGAAGACGACGACGTCACCGCGCTGCGGTTGGGAGCCGAACCAGGGGGTGAGCTTGTCGACCAGGACGCGGTCACCGATCCGGATCGTCTGCTCCATGGAGCCGGACGGGATCACGAAGGCCTGCACGAGGAAGGTCTTCAGCACGAGGGCTATGAGGACGGCCACCCCGACCAGGAGCGGGATCTCCTTTATCGCCGAGCGGCGCCGACGACGCTTGACCTTGCGCTGGAGCTTGCGCCGCTCGGCGCGGGTGCGGCCGCCGGACGGGCCGGCGGCCCGTCGGGTGCCGGTGGGCAGCAGATTGTCGGCGGCGCTGCTGGGGACGCCGCGCGGTTTGCCGCGGTTACCCATGGGCACCGTCCGCCGCGGGCACGCGCACGTAGGCGCCCGATCGGTGCAGGCGGGTGAGGTGGCCGACGGGCCAGACGATCCAGTCGGCCCGGCCGATCACGTCACCGACGGGCACCATGCCGCCGCCCGGTGAGCCCAGATGGTCGCGGGAGTCGCTGGAGGCGCTGCGGTGGTCGCCGAGGACGAACAAGGTGCCGTCGGGCACGACGACGTCGAAGGGCACCGTGGACGCGCTGTCGCCGGGGTACAGGAACGTCGACTCGTCGACGGACCGGCCGTTCACCTGGAGCCTCCCCTCCTTGTCACAGCAGACCACGCGGTCTCCCCCTACACCCACGACGCGTTTGATGTAGTCGGCGTTCCCGAAGTGTCCGGTGCCGTCGAACACGACCACGTCACCGCGCCGCGGTTCGGCACCGAAACGGTACGCCAACTTATTTACGAGAACGCGGTCGCCGATCCTCAATCCGCGCTCCATGGATCCGCTGGGGATCTGGAAAGGCTGCACCACAAAGGTGCTGAGCAGCAGCAGAAACAGCAGGCAGATCAGCGCGGTCAGCGTGATCCGCCCGCCGGGGACCCAGTCGGTGATCCGCGACACCAACGCGAAACGCGACCGTTTCTCCGGCCCCTCTGTGTCCGGGATCTCCTCGGATCCGGAGGGGCGGGAGGAGCGGTCGCGCTCCGTCGGCTGTGCTTCGGTGTTCATCGGGGCCAGATGCTATCCGGCCCCGCTTCGAACGCCGGGAAGCGCTCAGCTCTCGCGCTTCTCCTTGATCTTCGCCGCCTTGCCGCGCAGGTCGCGCAGGTAGTACAGCTTGGCGCGGCGGACGTCACCCTTGGTGACGAGCTCGATCTTCTCCACGATCGGGGTGTGCACCGGGAAGGTGCGCTCGACGCCGACGGAGAAGGAGACCTTGCGGACCGTGAAGGTCTCGCGCACGCCGGAACCCTGGCGGCGGATCACCACGCCCTTGAACTGCTGCACACGGGAGCGGTTGCCCTCGATGACGCGGACGTGGACGTTGACCGTGTCGCCCGGGCGGAAGGCCGGGACGTCGCTGCGCAGCGACGCGGCGTCGACGGAGTCGAGCAGGTGAGACATTTCGTCTGCTTTCTTCGCTGATGCCACAGGTCATCAACGGAAACTAGGTTTTCCGGGTGAGCGTCATGCTGGTCGGAGCGCGCGTCGTGTCCCCCTGTGGCAGGGG
>NZ_JBQQCE010000550.1:0-6007 GCF_052245645.1 Streptomyces sp. KR55
CCGGTGGCGTCGCAGGCGGGGGCGCGGCATCGGCCGCTCCCGCCGACGCCCCCGCCTCCGACCGCACATCGGTCACGGGGCTGACGGTCGAGCACCGGACGAACCCGCTCGGCATCGACGCCGACGCCCCGAGGTTCGGCTGGCGCATGGCCTCCGCAGCCCGCGGCCGGCGCCAGTCGGCGTACCGCATCCTTGTCGCGACCTCGGCCGAACGCCTGCGGCGCGGCCGCGCGGACGTCTGGGACAGCGGCCGCGTCACCTCGGCCGACTCGGTCGCCGTGCGCTACGCGGGCCCCGACCTGCACGCCTCCACCCGCTACCACTGGACGGTGACGGTCTGGGACGAGACCGGCCGTGCCGTCCCCGCCGCCCCGACCGCCCACTTCGAGACCGGCCTGCTCAGCACCGACGGCATCGCAGGCTGGAACGGCGCCCGGTGGATCACCATGGCGGGCAAGCAACCCAACAGCCCCGGCGCCCCGCTGCTGCGCCGGCAGACCCGGCTGGCAGGGCGTCACGTACGGGACGCCCGGCTCTACATCTCCGCCCTCGGCGTGTACGACGCCTACGTCAACGGCCACCGGGTCGCCGTGCCGCAGGGCGACGGCACCACCCACGAGCTGCTGACGCCGGGCTGGACCAACTACGACAGCACCGTCAACTACTTCACCTACGACGTCACGGACCTGGTCGCGGGGGAGCGGCACCAGGGGCACGTCACCCTCGCGGCCGTCCTCGGCAACGGCTGGTACAACGGCCGTGTCTCCGACAACAGCACCTACTACTCCGCCGACGGCAACCGCCTGGCCCTCAAGGCCCAGCTCCTCGTCCGGTACGCCGACGGATCCGAGCAGACGATCGTCACCGCGCCCGGCGACGACTGGAAGGCCACGGACACCGGCCCCTACCGCGCCGACGACATCTACGACGGCCAGACCTACGACGCCCGCAGGGAACTCCCGGGCTGGACGGCGAACGGCTTCGACGCCGCTGACTGGGCGGGCGTGAGCGAGCACGACTTCACCTCCAGGTTCCCCGACGCCAAGCTGGTCGCCTATCCCGGCGAGAGTGCCCGCCTGATGCCGGACTGGGACCGCAGGCCGCGCTCCATCACCGTGTACACCGGCGTGACCGGCCAGGACGGCAGCCCCAACGGCAAGGGCCGTATCGTCGTCGACCCCGCCCGCACGGTCACCGACCCGGCCGCTGCGGCCACCGCTGCCGTGACCCTGCGCCCCGGCGACACCGCCGTGATCGACCTCGGCCAGAACATGGTCGGCGTACCCCGCTACACCCTGCGGGGCCCGGCGGGCGCCCAAGTCGCCTTCAAACCCGGCGAGATGCTCAACGACGACAGCGCCGGCGCCGACGGCCCCGTCGGCTCGGTCTACCGGGCCAACCTCCGCAGCGCCAAGGCCACCAGCACGTACATCCTCAAGGGCGACCCCGACGGCGAGACCCACCAGGACTCGCTGACCTTCTACGGTTTCCGCTATGTCTCCGTCACCGCGACCGACACCGTCACCCTCACCGCGTTCACCGGCAGGGTCGCCACCTCCGCCCTCCGCGACATCGGCACGATCACCACCGACGACGCCGACGTCAACCAGCTGATCAGCAACGTCCGTTGGGGCCAGCGCGGCAACTACCTGTGGGTGCCCACCGACTGCCCGCAGCGCGACGAACGCTGCGGCTGGACCGGCGACACCCAGCTCTTCTCCAACACCGGCCTGTACAACGCCGACGCGGTGAACTTCCTCAGCCACTTCCAGGACACCCTGATCGACTCGCAGCGGACCTATGGCGCGGACAGCGCCCAGTTCACCTGGATCGCCCCCGGTGCCCGCTACAACCAGCCGATTCCGGCGAGTGGTTGGGCCGACTGCGGGGTGGTCGTCCCGTGGACGATCTGGCAGATGTCCGGCGACACCACCGTCATCGACCGCAGCTGGGCCGCGATGAAGAAGTACATGGACTGGATCCGGCAGCGCACCGGCGACAGCTACGCCGGACAGGGCGCGATCTTCGGCGACTGGCTGGCCTTCCAGGACACCAGCACCCAGTTCATGAGCGACGTGTACTACGGCTACAGCGCCCGGCTCATGGCGGACATGGCCCGTGCCACCGGCCGCAGCGCCGAGTCCCGTGCGTACGAGGAGCTCTTCTCCCGGATCAAGCGGGCGTTCATCACTAAATACCTCGCCACCGACGCGACCACGGGACGGATCACGGTCCGCTCGAGCCTGGGCGATCCGCCGCCGACCCCCGGCGACAGCCCGCGCAAGACCGAGGACGACACCCAGACCGCCCTGCTGTGGGTCCTCAAACTCGGCTTCTACGAGACCGAGGCACAGCGCCGCGCGCTCGTCGCCCTACTCGCCGAGAACATCGGCAACGACGAGGCCTACAAGGAGGCCCACCCCGACAGCACGCGCGTGAAGTACGCGGAGAACACCCTCTCCGTCGGCTTCCTCGGCGTGAACGTCCTCGCCCCGGTGCTCACCGACGAGGGCCGCGTCGACCTGGCGTACAAGCTGCTGCACCAGGACGCCATGCCGTCCTGGCTGTACTCGGTGAGAAACGGCGCGACCACGATCTGGGAGCGCTGGAACTCGTACTCGAAGGAGGACGGCTTCGGCCCGGTCGACATGAACTCGTTCAACCACTACTCCTACGGCGCGATCATGGAGTGGATGTACGAGAGCATGGCCGGCATCGCCAAGGACCCGGCCCACCCCGGCTTCCGGCACTTCTTCCTCAGGCCTCACCTAGACGCGACCGGCAAGGTCACGCGGGTGGCCGGGTCGCATCTCTCGCCGTACGGCGAGATCGTCAGCGAGTGGAAGGCGGACGGCCGCAAGCTGACCTACCGGGCCGCGGTGCCCGCGAACACGACCGCGACCCTCCGCATCCCCACCACCGACCCGGCGACGGTCCGCGAAGGCCGGACACCCCTCTCCCGGGTCGAGGGCGTGAAGTACCTGGGCTTCGCGGACGGCACCGCCTCCTACCGACTCCCGTCCGGCCGCTACGAGGTGACGTCCGTGCTCGCCTGACCGCCCACCAGCACCACCTCCAGGGTGCGCGGACCGTGCACCCCCTCGACCCGGTCCAGCTCGATGTCGCTGGTCGCCGACGGACCGGAGATCCACGTCAACGGGCGGGCCGGGTCGAGGCGTTCGAGGGCCTGCGGGACGGAGGAGACGACCTGATCCGGGACCCGCACCACACAGATGTGGTGGTCGGGGACGAGGGTGATGCGGCGGCGGCCCTGGTCGGGGGAGCCGTCCAGGACGATCGTGCCGGTCTCGGCGACGGCCACCGCACACGCCGTGACCACGCTGTCGACCCGGTCCAGTTCGTGCGGGGTGCTCTCCGCCCGGTCCGGGATCCGCTCGGCGTCGGTCGCCGCGAGCCACTCCACCTCCAGGCCCGGCGGCACGAGCACCGTCTTCGAGCCTCGCGCGGCGAGCATCCCGGCGATCGTCGCCGCGAGATCGGCGGGAGTGCAGCGGTGCACCAGTGCCCGGTAGTCCGCCAGGTTCTCGGCCAGCAGATCGACCGTCTCCGCGACACTCCGCTTCCCGTGCTCACGCAGATAGTCGCGGGGAACCGCCTGCTCGTACTGGGGGTCCCTCCCAGGCCGTTCAGGCACTGGGGGAGTGTCGTCCTGTCGTGCGGCCGCCAGTGCCCGTTGTACCCGGCCCAGGATCCGTTCCCTGCTGCTCACTTCGCGCCGTCCTTCCCGCCGTTCGTACGCTGCCACCAGTCCCGGAACGGCTCCTTGGGCACCGCCGGCAGATCACGGGTCCCGCTCCACGCCTTGCCCGGGCCCGGGAGCGACCGCGGATGCAGGCGGCGGGTGCGCGAGGCGAGCCGCTGGCCGGTGCGCAGGGCGCCCGGATGGCTGAACGCCCAGCGCGCCGCCCGCATCGCGGCCCGCTCGGCGGCATGACCCTTCGCGGGTTTCAGCACCACCTTGTTGCCCTGCCGCGTCACCTGACCACCCTCCACGACCCGCTCCCTGAGATGCACCAGCACCTCGGGGATGTCGATGGCCACCGGGCACACGTCGTAGCAGGCGCCGCACAGCGAGGACGCATACGGCAGTGAGGCGTCGATCTCGGATGCCGTGCCCCGGAGCTGCGGGCTGAGGATCGCGCCGATGGGGCCCGGGTAGACCGAGCCGTACGCATGGCCGCCCGCCCGCTCGTACACCGGACAGACGTTGAGACACGCCGAGCAGCGGATGCACCGCAGGGCCTGACGACCGACCTCGTCGGCGAGCGTGTCGGTACGGCCGTTGTCGAGGAGGACCAGGTGGAAGGTGCGCGGGCCGTCAGCCGTCTCGGAGTCTGTCGTACCCGTCCACATCGACGTGTACGGGTTCATGCGCTCGGCCGTCGACGAGCGGGGGAGTGTCTGCAGGAACACCTCCAGGTCCCGCCATGTGGGCACGATCTTCTCGATGCCGACGACCGAGATCAGCGTCTCGGGCAGGGTCAGGCACATCCGCCCGTTGCCCTCGGACTCCACGACCACCAGCGTGCCGGTCTCGGCGACCATGAAGTTGGCGCCGGAGATGCCGACCTTGGCCCGCAGGAACTTCTCGCGGAGGTGGAGGCGGGCCGCCTCGGCGAGTTCGGCGGGTGTGTCGGTCAGGCCTTCCGGAGCCGGGCGGCCCCACTCGCTCATCTCCTTGCGGAAGATGTCCCGGATCTCGCCCCGGTTGCGATGGATCGCCGGGACGAGGATGTGCGAGGGCCGGTCCTTGCCCAACTGCACGATCAACTCGGCGAGATCGGTCTCGTAGGCGTGGATGCCCTCTTCGAGAAGGGCCTCGTTGAGCCCGATCTCCTGCGTGGCCATCGACTTGACCTTGACGACTTCCGACTCACCGGTCGCCTTGACGAGGTCCGCCACGATCCGGTTGGCCTCGTCGGCGTCGGCGGCCCAGTGGACGGTGCCGCCCGCCGCCGTCACCGACTCCTCCAACTGCACAAGGTAGCGGTCGAGATGACGGAGCGTATGGTCCTTGATCCGCTTCCCGGCCTCCCGCAGCGCCGCCCAGTCGGACACCTCCGCCACGGCCTTCGCGCGCTTGGCGCGGATCGTGTGCGTGGCGTGGCGCAGATTGCCCCGCAGGGTCTGGTCGTGCACGGCCTCGTGCGCAGCCTTCGGAAAGGCCGGCATCCCCACGAACGTTCCGCTCATACGGTCGGTTCCTCCTCCGTGCTCGCCAGGATCTCCGCGATGTGCACCGGCCGCATGCCGGTCCGTAGCCGGGCCATCGTGCCGCCGATGTGCATCAGACAGGAGTTGTCGGCCGCGCACAGCACCTCGGCCCCCGTCGATTCGGCGTTGCGCACCTTGTCGGCGCCCATCGCCGCCGAGACGTCGGAGTTCTTCAACGCGAACGTGCCGCCGAACCCGCAGCACTCCTCCGCTCCGGGCAGCTCCACCAGCTCCAGCCCCTTCACGGCCTGGAGCAGCCGTCGCGGCCGGTCGCCGAGCCCCAGCCCGCGCAGCCCGTGGCAGGTCGGGTGATAGGTCACCTTGTGCGGGTAGTACGCCCCCACGTCCGTCACGCCGAGCACGTCCACCAGGAACTCCGTCAGCTCGTACGTCTTCGGCACCACGGGCGCCAGCGTGGTGGCGAGCGTGTCCCCCCGCCCCTCGGCCCGCGCCCGCTCACCCATCCGCGGATACAGCTCCCGCACCATCGCCCCGCACGACCCGGACGGCGTGACGATCGCCTCGTACTCCCCGAATACATCGGAGAAATGCCGGGCGAGCGGCTCGGCCTCGTGCCGGTATCCGGTGTTGTAGTGCGCCTGCCCGCAGCAGGTCTGCGCCATCGGGAAGTCGACCTCGACGCCCAGCCTGGTCAGCAGTTTCACCACGGCGCGCCCGGTGTCCGGATAGAGCGTGTCGTTGACACAGGTCAGGAACAGGGCGACACGCATCGCGGCTCCTTGTGATCGATCATCGGATGAGTGCAGGGTAG
>NZ_JBQQCE010000551.1:0-5991 GCF_052245645.1 Streptomyces sp. KR55
GCCACGCCCGCCGTGACCGGCGAGTAGCCGAGCACGAACTGCAGGTACTGGGTCAGGACGAGCAGCAGACCGCCGTTGCCGATCTGGACCAACGCCAGGGAGAGCGAACCGCCGCCGAAGTTGCGGTGCTTGAAGAGGACCAGCGGGACCATCGGGGCGGGGGTGACGTTCTCCCAGATCACGAAGCCGAGCAGGGCAACGACCGCGACGGCCGGGGTGACCGCCGAGCGGCCCTCGAAGGCGCCGTGCTGCGGAATCTCGATGATCCACCAGACCAGTGCGGTCATACCGACGGCGTCGCCCGCTCCGGCACCACCGAGGCCGACCTCATCGCCCGCCTGATGCCCGCCGCGCAGCAGGCAGCCGCCGGCCACGACCACTTGGCGGCCGCGCAGAACGACGCCGTCGCCGCCACCACCGATCCCGTCGCCCTGCGCGACGCCAAGTTCTCGTACGGCCTGGAGGTCGTCCTCGACGGGCTGGCGCTACGACTGCCGGGTGCCAGACCGGCGGATCCGCCCGAAACGGGCGCGGAACGCATGAAGGCCCGGCCACTGATCCAGTGGCCGGGCCTCGTCATGAGGGCGGTGTACGCAGGTTCGCCGTGACGACAGGGTTGACGGAATCCGGAGGAACTCAGGTGAAAGGGACTGATGAGAGAGGGAGCGTGACGGGATCGTCCGGGGCCGACCTCCGGGAGCCGCAGTCGCCTGCCTCCGGATCAGCGCCGGTCTGGTCCGTGTCCGGCCCGGTGAGCGGGCGGTGGCGGCAGGTCGGGGCCTTGCCGTGCGCCTCGGCCTGGATGCGCTGTTTCATCGTGGGGGGCAGGGCCGTGGCGTGGGGCCGGGCGGCCCAGCGGGACATCGTCGGTGCCGTGTTGGGTCGTGCGGTGCTGTTGCGCGAAGCCTCGGTCTGCGGTACCGCCGCGCCGGCGGTCGTTGTGCTGAGTCCGAGCGCCGTGCACAGCGCGAGGAAGGCGGTGATGATGACGTTCCACAGCTTCATGACCTTGTTCCGGGCCATGGCCCCTCACTTTCGGGTTGGGCGATTTGCGTACTTTGCCCATCATGTGTATGAGGCTCGGGAAGTGGTGGACCGACGCCCGTGGCGCAGCGATCTTCAGATCAACACCACCCGGATGGCCGCAAGGGGCCCGAAAAATGCAGGGGTGTGATCACCCTCGGACCGGAGCGCTGCCGTCCGCCCGGAGTGGGCTGCGCCGCCGGGGAGTTGGGGCCCGGCGCAGGTCACCGATCGATATCGGGCGGTGTGTATAGTCGGGCGCCAGAGGTCCCCTACGTCAAGGAAAGACGAGGTCGCGCGGTGAAGAAGCTTCTCCTGGTCGCACTGGCCGCCATCGGCGGGCTCCTCGTGTACCGCCAGATCCAGGCGGATCGCGCCGAGCAGGATCTGTGGACGGAGGCGACTGACTCCGTGCCCACGGGTTCGTGAGTACCGACATCCGATACTGAACAGACCCCGGCCGCCTTGCGGTCGGGGTTTTGCGTGTCCGCGGACGGTACTCCGGTACGGACGCTCTCTGGCACGGGCGGTTCCGTCGTGGGCGTTTCGGACGCTCGTACGGATTGCGCCGATGACCCGTGGCCTTGCGGGGCAGGATGGGCCAGGGTACGGACGGTTCGATGATTCGGCACTTCCAGGGGTGGCGCGTGATGGGGCGACGTACGACAGGGTCCGAGGCGCACCGGGGCCGTTTTCCGTCGGCACGCGCGCGTGCCGCCCTCCTCGCGGCGACGGTGGTGACGGCGGCCGCCCTGCCCGGTCCCACGGCGATGGCCGACGGTACGGCGAGCGGCCCGGCCTACGCCTTCGCCGAGGACGCCCGGTCCGTACCGGGCGCCACGGGCACCACGGACGCCGCACGCCTCCAGCCCGGCAGGACGTACAAGAGCACCCTGCCGAGCAGCGGAAAGGCCTACTACCGCCTCGCACTCGACGCCACCTCGAACACGTACGTCTCCGCCACCGCCGTACCCGCCCCGGACGCCACCGTCTCCGCCGTGGAGGGGATCAAGGTGACGGTGCAGGAGACGGACGGCAGCTCCTGCTCCTTCGACACGACGACCTTCGGCGCCGGCCGCAGCCCGCACCCGGTCGCCGCCTGGGGCGCGCGCGAGTCCGGCACAAGCCGGTGCCAGGCCGAGGGCATGTACTACGTGGTCGTCGAGCACGTCGGTGCGAAGGACTCCGCGCCGGCCGCCTGGGACCTGGAGCTGGCCGTGGTCGAGGAGCCGGGCCTTGCGCAGCCCGGTGCCACCAGGGCGCCACAGGCCTGGGACTCCGCCACGCCCGCGCCGCCCACCGACGAGCCCGAACGGCGGCCGGGCGGCGCCGGCTTCGCCACGGCGACCTCGCTGGACCAGGGCGTCTGGACCGACGACATCGAACCCGGACAGACCCTCTTCTACGAGGTTCCGGTCGACTGGGGCCGGCAGCTGTACGCCACCGCCGAACTCGGCACCGCCGGTTCCGGTTCCGGTTACGTGGTCGGAGCGCTCGACGTGTCCCTCTACAACCCCGCGCGCGGGCCGGTCGAGGACGCGGGCGTCGGCTACGACGGGAAACAGCGGTCGGCCGCGCTCGATCCGCTTCCTCCGGTCGCACACGCCAATCGCCACTCCTTCACGGACCGGGTGGCCGGCATGCGGTTCGCCGGTTCTTACTACCTCGTGGTGCATCTCTCCACGAAGGTGGCCGAGGACTTCGGCGACGGTCCGTTCGGGCTGACGTTGCGCGTACGGGTGGCGGGGACGGCGCAGGAAGCGCCCGCCTATGCCGGGCAGTCCGTGCCGGACGACGTCTTCGAGGTCACGGGCCAGGATCGGGGAGCTGCCGGCTCCGGCGGTGCGGCGGGCGGCGACGCCGCGATGACGGCGCTCGCGGCGGGCGGGATCGGCGGCGGCACGGTGATTCTGGTGGGGCTCGGCGTCTGGACGGCGGTGGCGCGGCGGAGGGCCGGCCTTGCCGGGTAGTCAGACCTGGGTCAACGCCCAGAAACCCACGGCGTAGCAGGCCAGGGCCAGCAGGACCAGCGGGACCGTCACCTTCGCGGGCGGGCCGGGGCGGCGTCGGCTGGGTTGGCGGTGGCCGGGGTGGCGGCGGCTGGAGTGAGGGGCGCTCGGCTGGGGACCGCTCGGGCTGCCGGTGAGCGGGCGGTGGGCGGGCTGGTCGGCAGGGTGCCGCGAAATTGGTGATGCGGAGGGTGGAACCTGCGCGTCCTGAGCGGTGTACGAAGCAGTAGAGGCGTCAGCCCGTTGGGGCATCGCCGGGGGCGGCGCCGGAGCGGGGTACAGCGGTGCTTGCGGCTGGGGGGAGGAGGACAGCACGTGCGTGGTCTCGTGGGGGGAGGTGAGGAACGGTTGCTGTGGAGGCAGCTGTGGCTCTGGCTGTTGCCGTGCTTGTGGATGCCGCTGTGGCTGTGGTGTGCCCTGCTGTGCCGGTGCGGGTGCCTCTGCGGACCGGGCCTCGGGGGCGGTCGCCCGAGGGGAACTGACGGTGGGCTGCGGAGGCGGGAGGTGGAAGCTGCCGGTGTCCGACATGCTGGCCGACTGCGAAGGAGCGGAGGGCTGCGCCGGGGTGACGGCGCCGGGGTGAGCGGTGGGCTGCTGACGGGGATCCGTGACCACGTCCTCCGTGTGCGCCCCAGAACGTACGGAGCCCGTGCCGGACCACGAGGACACCGAGTCGGCTGCGTCCCCGGCATCCGGAGGGACTGCCCCGATTCCGGACCCCGCACCCGCCGGCGTGCGCGCCCCGGCCGCCGAATCGAGCGGCCCCGCGGGCCCGAACCCCGAGGGAAGCGGCCCCAGTTGGTCGAAGATCTCGATCTGCTCGTCGTCGGGGCCGGGGTCGGGCAGAAGCTCGGCCGCCGAAGCGAGCGCCTTGCGCGCACCCGTGGCAGTGCGGAAGCGGGCCTGCGGGTCCGGCTGCAGCAGTGTGGCCACGACCTGCCACAACGGCTCCGGAATGCCCGTCGGCGCACTCGGAGTCCCGTGCGCCGCGAAGTACTGCACGAGCGCCTTGGCGTCCGGCTTGGCGCCCTCCAGCAGATACAGCGCGACCAGTCCCACGGCGAACAGATCCGCCGGGAAGTCCGGCTCGGCGCCCATCATTTGCTCCGGCGCCAGATACCCCGGCGTTCCCACCACGAGGTTGGTCTCGGTCAGCCGGGGCTCACCCAGCCGCATCGCGATACCGAAGTCGGACAGGCGCAGCTTGGGCCTGCCCGTGCCGGTGGCCTCCAGCAGCACGTTGGCGGGCTTGATGTCCCGGTGCACGACGTCCTCGGCGTGCACCGCGGCCAGCCCCGACAGCAGCTGGTCGAGGAGGGTGCAGACGAAGGACGGCGGCAGAGGGCCGTAGTCCCCGACGAGATGGACCAGCGAACCGCCGGCAACCAGATCCATGGTGAACAGGACCTTGTCGTCGTCGGCGGCCCAACTGGCCGGCGCGAGAACATGAGGGTGATCGATCCTCAGCGCCTGTTCGCGTACGAACCGCAACAGCGAGTGCGCGTCGCTCTGCTGCAGGACCTTGGCGGCCACATAGCGGCGTCGGCGGTGGTCCCAGGCACGCCAGACGGCGCCGACTCCTCCGCGCCCGATCGGGTCGACCAGTTCGTACCGTCCGGCGAAGACCTCACCCATCGCTGTGCGCCGCTCCTCCCCCTACGATCCCAGGGCTTCCCCCCTTGCCTGCCCCTCGACGAGTGATACGACCCCTCTCGCGACCTCTCCTCGCGCCGCTCTCGCGGCCACCGCGCATAGGCCCGACTGCCGCACCCCCATGCGGCGACCGGGCCATGCGGTCAGCTCTGGTGCGCCTGGTAGTGCGCGACCGCGTCGGAGGTGCGGCCCGCGCCGTACACCCGGAGGAACTCTGCCAGCTCCGGATGGGTCGGGGCGAGAGTGTCCGCGGCCTCGATGATGTCTCCCGCAGCCGCCACCGAACGCAGCAGCGACTGGATCTCGCGGACCACCCGCTTGACCGTAGGCGCTCCCGAACTGCTCGTCGTCTGTGTGCTGTTGCTGAGCACCGAGCCCCCCTGCGACTTCTTGATCTCCTCCATCCGATCGGTGGCCTCCGCCGCGCTTACACTGCCGTCCGCCACCTGTGCGGCCAGGTCCTGCAGCAACTGCACCCGCTGGACCACGGCAGGATTTCCGATCTTCGCCCGCTGACCGCTCATCAGCTGGGACAGCATCGGCGCGGACAGTCCCAGCACCCCCGCGAGACGAGCCTGATTGAGTCCAAGATCGTCTATGAGCTTACGGAAGAGCGCCCCCAGCGGCTCCCCGTACCAGTTCCGCTGCAGTTCCCGCGCTCTTGCGGTGGCTTCCTGCTGTGCGGCGTCCATTGCGTCTCCCCATCGCTTTCCCCAAAACCGCGGTTCGCTGTAGCGAACCACGCCGAGCATCTTACGGAGAGTGGTCGTTCACGGGGACCCCCCAATCTTTTTGCGAGATACCGGGGGTCACCCGCTACTCTGGTCTGCGGCGCCCGCCGGTACGCGGTTCTTCCGGCCGGACGTCTCCCTTCCGGGGCCTTAGCTCAGTTGGTAGAGCGCTGTCTTTGCATGGCAGATGTCAGGGGTTCGACTCCCCTAGGCTCCACTCCAGGTCACAGGCCGTTTTCGGGTCCCTCCCACGGGAGGGCTCCGGGGCCGCAGTACACATTCAGTACACACGGCTAGTGATCTTCCCTTGCTGCGGCGTACCTCGCGACGACCGTCGCCACGTCCCGCAGGGCGTCCCGACGGGCCCGCTCGCGGTCGAGCCGGTCGGCCACCTCGTCCAGCCGGTCGGGGAACAGGTGACCGTAGGTGTCCAGCGTCATCGCTGCTGACTTGTGCCCGAGCATCGTCTGCACGACCTTCACGTCCGCGCCGCTCGCGATGCTCAGCGATGCCGCCGTGTGCCTCAGCTTGTGCGGCGTCACGCCCATGGCGGCCAACCCCGCAGCCTTCACCGC
>NZ_JBQQCE010000552.1:0-5986 GCF_052245645.1 Streptomyces sp. KR55
GCAAGATGTCCAACTACCACCTCAAGAGAGCCGAGCACCGGCACTGGCCCCAGCCGACCCGGACAGCCACCGACGCCGTCGTGATCCACACGCCAAGACCACCAGACCCGTAACGCAACGGCATTGCGTCTAGGGCCTGTTGCGGAAGTGCTGGTCACAGCCACTCATTGATGGCCGCGACCAGCACGGTCGCCTCGTAGCGGACGGCGAGCTCAGCGTCGCAGGCCTGCGACGACCACCTCGCCCAGCACCTCATCGAGGGCCGCCTTCACGGCTTGCCCCTCGGGGGAGGCGGCGCGGCTGGGAGCCTCCAGTACGTATGCACACCGTGCCGCGATGGGCGCCAGCTGCCCGTGCGTCACGTGGGGCCCGGCTGCCCGCAGCCCGGCCCGTATGGCGTCCGCGCCTGCCCCGCCTTCCGTCTGCACGATCACGGCCATCACACGCTCGTACTCGTCCGGCAGCCACATCCCGGAGCCGAGATCGGCCCGCAGGTCCGCAAGGGCAGCCAGCACATCCGCGGTCGTCGCCATGCTCGGACCCTAGCTCGCGCCAGCGGGGTTGCTCCATTGATCTCGTCCACCGGGTCAGCCGTCGTCATACGGGCCAGGATGGCACGGCAGAGCGCCCGCCCCGGGGCAGTTGAGGGGCGGGCGCTTGGTCTGTGCGGGGCCGGTCAGCGGATGAATAGGGACACGACGCCCGTTGCGGCGCCGGCAACACCGGTCAGCGCGCCGACCACCCCGAGGGGCCACCGCCGCGCCTTCAACTCCTCCACCTCCGTCCGCAGTGCGGTGATGGCGGTGTCTGTGTCCTCCCGGAGTTGCTTGAGGTCCTGCTCGTTCCGCGTCGACCGTTCAACGAGGACGGCCAACGAGCCCTTGACCTCAGCGAACCCCGTGGACACGGTGCCGCGTAGCCGCTCCAGCTCCACGGCCACCGATGCCTCCGGCGCCTCCATGGACTACACCCCCTTGGCCAGCGATGCGGAGTGGGTCGCGCCCCGCAATCGAGCGAACAGGCCCTTCCCGAAGGCGAGGACGGCGCCGACGCCACCGGCCAGCGCTGCGTACCACATCGACCCGTCGAGCGGCTGCGTCACCACGACGCCGCCAATGAAGGCCTGGAGGAACGTGGAGAGCGTGCGCTCCAGGAGGTCTCTGCCGTACGTCGCCGCCGTCTTCACGACGGTTTCCGTGCGGGGGAGGTTGAGGGCACTGGACATGAGCGGGGTCCCTTCTAGGAGTGGAGGAGCTTCCAGGTGAGCGGGCCCGGGTATCCGTCCGGGTCTGCGCGGAGCTCGGCGCGGGAGCGCTGGAAGTCCGCGACGTTGCGCCGGGTGTACTCGGTGAACCGCGGCCCGGCCTGGTAGCCGTTGCCGTCGTGGTGCCGGGTGAAGCCCTTCGCGATCAGCCGCTTATCCAGCTGCGTGACGGCCGAGTGCGTCTTGCCGAGCACGAACGCGCCGGCGCCGGGGAAGGGCGGGATCTCCTGGCCGCCGCCGCTGGAGGCCTCGGGGATGTGGAGCTCCTGGCCGGGATAGATCGTGTACGGCGGCCGGAGCCCGTTGACCTTCGCCAGGTCCTGCCAGGAGACGTCCAGGCGCCGGGCGATGACGGCCAGGGAGTCCCCGGCGCGCACCTCGTAGACGTCGTCCGCCGGGGCCGGCTTGCTCCCGCCCGGCCGGGGCGCGCCGCGCTTGACCCACCCGTACAGCCAGTCCCCGGGGCACTCGGTGGAGTAGCCGTCCCTGTGGCCGCCGATCCAGTCCCCGGCGTCCCCGTCCCGGCGGAGCCATTCGATCGCGTCCCGAAGGCCGTGGAGCATGGCGTCCGGCGGCACGGTGAGGCCCTTGGAGCCGAGGAGCGCGCACACGGCGTAGTCCCGGCCGTTGAGCTCCGCCGAGCCGTTCGCGCCGGACCGCTTGTGCGTGCCGCGGCCCTCGAACACGTACCCGTGCTGACACACGAGCGCGGTGTACGCGATGTCCACGTAGTTCTCCGTGGTGTTCGCCAGGTGCGCAGCGCGGATGCTCCTCACGTAGTCGTCGCACTTGGAGTGCGCGCGGGAGCTGTACTCCGTCCCGAGGTAATGGATCTTCACGCCGTGGGCGGAGGCGAGGTAGGAGGCCGGGGAGGACGCCGGAGCACCCCAGTCCTCACGCTGAACGAGTTTCATGACTCGTCCTCCGCTGGGTCGGTGTAGCCGGACAGCCGGCGCGCGGTCGTCTCCGGCATGCCGAGCGCCAGGAGGGCGTCGTAGTCGTCGCGGATCTGCTCCCGCTCGGCGGCTTCCTGCTGGTCGTTGTCCTCCTGGACGGCCTGGGTGATGACGGCGCGCGCCTCCTCGTACTCCTCTTGGGAGACGATGCGCCCGGGCGCGGGCAGCGCCGGCGGGGTGTCGCCCTCGTAGCGCCACATGCCTACGGAGCCGTCGTCGAAGATGGCCCACTGGGTTCGCGGTTCGACCGGGGTAGCCATGGGGTGCCTCCTTACCGGGTGATGAACAGGGCGCGCACGATGCCCTGAATGTGGGAGTAGGTGGCGCCGGCCGTTCCGCGGCTCATGAGGACGTCAAAGCCGAGATTCAGCGTCGCGCCGGGCGGGGCGATGCCGCCGCCGAGGACCTTCGTGACCTGCCAGTGCAGACCGTTCGCGGCCGTCGTCCCCGTGTTGCGGTAAAGGACCATCTCGTCGGGCCCGCTGAACCCGTACTCAGCCTGCGCCCCCACTGGAAGGTTGAGAGTCACCTCCAGCTCCAGGGACAGCACGATCTGTGCCTCGCGGCACGGGTCGGGGTTGGTGAACGGGAACTCCACCCGCGTGATGAAGGTGTTCGCCGCGGCGGGCACGGCAACGTTGGCGAAGTCCTGGTCATAGAACCGGGACGAGAACTGTGCGCGGCTACGGGGCTCGCCTCGGAGGACGCCGTCACTGCCGCAGACGATGACGCCGCCGTTGTCCTCCGGGTCGCACGCGTAGGGCCAGGCACCGACTGCGGCCTCCAGCGGGGCACCGGCGGAGCCGTCACCGGTGAGGCCGCACCCCGCGGTGAGCGCGGCGGCCGGCGGAACGTAGAGGCCGCCATCACCACCGATGGCCAGGTTGTTCCCTGCGTCCGTGGACGGGCGGGCGGCGATCTCCCCGGTGGTGGGGTCGTATGCCACGCCGTCCCCGGCGGAGAGGCAGCCGCGGACGTCGGCGCACTCGAGGTAGAGGCCTTCCGGGCCGGAGCCGATGAGGTTGGTCCCGCCGGCGGGCGGGGTGGGGTCCAGGCGCACGGCTGCGGACACGGTGTAGGGGCCGCCGGTCGTGCCGGTGCCGGAGACGCTGGTGTCCACGGTGTCCGTGTCGGCGGCCTGGACGGCGGTGGAGGAGGCCGGGGTGTACAGGCCGCCGTCTCCCCCGATGATCGTGGTGTTCCCGGCGTCCGTCGAGATCTGCGCCTCAATGACGCCGGTTGCCGGGTCGTAGTCGATGCCGGGCCCGGCGGAGAGGCAGGGGCGGACCTGGTCACAGGTGACCGTGCCGCCGCCTCCCGCGCCGATGACGTAGGGGGCGCCGCTGGAGCCGTTGCCGGTGACGGTGACGCCCGGGCCAGCCGTGACGACACAGGTGCAGCGGGAGCCGCCGCAGCCGAACTGAGCCATGAGGAAACTCCGGGGTGCGGAGGTGGAGGCCCGGCCCACAACCAGCGGCTACCAGGGAGTCTAACTACGCGGTTTGCGTGCTCGACGTGTCCGCGGGCCCGGTGTAGCCGGACAGCCGCCGCGCGGTCTCCTCGGGGATGTCGGCCGTGGTGAGGTCCCGGAACTCGCGTACCTGGCGGGCGGCCTCCTCGTCTTCCATCGCCTTGAGGCGGGCGGTGTGAGCGTCCGTCATCTCCGCACTGAGCCGGTGGTATTCATCCTGCGTGATCACGCGTCCGGGCCGCGCCAACACGGGGAGCTCCAACCCGGCCAGGGTGATGGATCCGAGCGAGCCGTCTTCGTACTGGACCCACGCCTTCACGGGCTCGGGGGCGGGCTCGAAGTCGGGCCAGGGCAGAGAGGGCAGGTCTTCCAGCATGACGGAACCTCACAAGGCAATGAGCAGGGCGCGGATGAGGGCGTTGATTCGGTAGTAGTAGGCCCCGCCGGAGTCGCGGCCGACCGTCGCCCCGAAACTCAGCGACATGGACGCCCCGGGAGCGAGCGTGCCGCGAGAGAGGACCTTCGTGGCCTGCGAGTGGACACCGGTCATCGTGGACGATCCGGTGTTGCGGATGTAGAACGTCTCGTCACCGTCGAAGCCGGTTGCTGCCCCGGCACCGGCAGGCAACACCATGTAGACATCCACCTCTTGTTCCACAACGGCCAGGGCCGGGAGGCACGTACTGGGGTTGGTCACCGTGGTACTGAACGTGTCCGCGGTCACCACCGTGGCGCTGGCGATCTCGACGTCCGGATACGTCCGCTCCTCGGCGTACCTGGTGAAGATGGTCGCCCCGCGCGGCTCGCCGCGGAGGATGCCGTCCGAGCCGCACACGATGACGCCGCCCTCGGTGTCCGCGCTGCACGGGTACGGCCGGGCCACGTTCCGGTGGCTACCTGGATCGGGGCGCTTGCCGATCCGTCACCTTCCAGGCCGCACCCGGCGGTGACGGTGGCCGCGCCGGTCGGGACGTAGAGGCTCCCATCCGGCTGCGTGATCAGGTTGTTCCCGGCCTGGCCGGAGATGTTGGCCCCGATGACCCCGGTTGCCTGGTCGAAGGTGACGCCGGGCCCGGCGGAAAGGCAGGCCCGGACGTCCTCGCACGGCACCTCCGCGCTCACCCGGTAGGGGTTGGCGCGGCCGAACCGGTGCCGCTTACCGTGACGCGCCGGCGATCTGGAGGACCGGCGCGAGGAGCCGGAGGAGGAGCACCACCAGCGGCGCCACGGTGGCCACCAGGTTGGCGAGGGGCGGCAGGAGCGGGATGACCGCCTGCACGATCGCGTTGAAGGCCTGGACTTCGGGTTCTCGACGTGCACGCCGCCTGAGTCGGTGAAGAAGTGCACCGTGCCCATGTCGATACCGACGATCGACCCGGTGGCGGGAAGCGGCTCGGCGGGCACCTCGTCGCAGGCGAGGATGACGTACCAGCGGCGGCCCTCTCGCTTGACGCTGATCGTCTGTGGTCCAACGTCCTCAATCCGAAAGCCTCGTCGGTCTGTCTCACGCTCGTCCCGCAGTTCCTCGCCCCCGGCCGCCCGGTCGCACCCCAGATCGCGGCGCTTGCGGTCGCGCATGTGGCCGTCGTCCTCGTCTGGCTGCTGTTCTGGACGTCGGTGGTCGCTGCGGCGCGCAGGGCGGTCGACACCCCTCAGTTCTGGCGTGGGATGAGTCGGCTGGCAGGAGCTGTGTTGATCGCCCTGGGTATTCGAACCGCAACGGCCAGGTAGGCTCCGCAGGTTGGCGGAATGCTCAGCGTGGTCGCGAGCCTGCTCGAATCGAGCCGGGCCCACGGCATCAGTCCTTCTCGCCTCCGGTCTCTTGGCAGGTGGCGAGGTAGTCCGCCCGGCTGTCTTGTGCGTAGTGGGCCCGGGTGCGCACGGTGTCGGGGCGAAGGCGCAGGCGAGCTGCCGGGTACGACCGTCGTCGATTACGATGATCTGGCGTATCTGCGGTGCTGGCGGCATCGTCCATCACTCCTGGTTCGGGTCGGGTCCGTCATCGTGTGGATTCGTAGCGGGCGGTGTTAGCCGAGGGCTCGACCCGCGCCCGCGGTCACTGGCGTTCCGGTTCGTCCTCGCGATGGCCGGAGTGCTCGGCATCGGCGCCGACATTCGGCACTGGACCCCGGAGCAACGTACGGAGGCGGCCGGCTGGATCGCCCGGTACAAGGAGATCCGGGACGTCATCATGCACGGCACCGTGCAGCTGATCGGCGAGCCGGGCCGGCCCTGCTGCGCCGTGCAGTACACCGCTGCCGACGGCGACACTGTGGTCGTCCTCGTCTGGCACAC
>NZ_JBQQCE010000553.1:0-5984 GCF_052245645.1 Streptomyces sp. KR55
GAAGCGGACCGGGCGGGTGCCCACGCGCGTGCCGTCCAGGGTCGTGCCGTTCGTGGAGCCGAGGTCGGCGACCGAGATGCGGCCGTCGGTGTCGAGGGTCACCGCGCAGTGCAGCCGGGAGACGTCCGGGTCGTCGAGCGGGACGTCGGCGTCGGCGGAGCGGCCGACGCGGACCTGGCCGCCGTGCAGCAGATGGACACCGCCGGCGTCGGGGCCGGCGATCACGTCGAGTCGGGCCGGGGCGTCGTCCACCTCGGGGTGGGGCTCGGGCTCGCACGGAGCGCCCACGGACAGGACGGCGCCGTCGAGCAGCGGGGGCTCGCCCAGCGTGCAGCGCTGTGGGTCGAGGCGCTCCGCACCGGCGTACAGCACCACGGCTCCGGACAGCGGGGCACCGCCGTCTCCGGAGACCGCCGAGGCCAGCGCCGAGGCCACCGCCGACAGAGCTGTGCCAGCCGGGGCCGTGACCAGCATGTCGCGGCTCGCGGCGCGGCCCTGCGCCTCGGCGGGCGCGGGCGGGCCCAGCGGGTCTACGACGGTCAGCCGGATCTGCATCGCCGTCAGCGGTCCCTTCTGCGCGGGCGCCCGCGGAACGGGGCCGAGGCCGCCCCGCGGTCCCCTACCGCGGACTTCCCCCACCACCACACGAGCACGTCGGCCAGTACTGGAGGCATCCTCGCACCTGCCACTGACAACGCGCCCGCCGCCCGCCGTCAAGTGATCTTGATTGGTCGGCTCTGCCCGCAAAAGTGACTGACCAGGGCCGTGCGGATGACCGCTTGAGATCGGTCACGTCCGGGTCCGGCAACCAACGGATCGGGTCGAGCGTCTTTCCTTCGAACATGTACCGGAGTGATGTATCGGAGCGATGTGCCGGAACAAGTACCGGAGCACGTACCGGAAACAAGCACGGAGCGTGTACCGGAACCAGACGGGAACCCCTCCGTAGGCCGCATGGACAGACGACAGCCCGGTACCGAGGACGGCGGCACTACAGTGGGTCGGAAACAGTGGGTCGGAACACGCAAGCAAGCAGCAGGGAGCGCATGACGTGCGGCCGGTAGGCAGCAAGTACCTGCTCGAGGAGCCGCTCGGACGCGGCGCCACGGGCACCGTCTGGCGAGCCCGCCAGCGGGAGACCGCGGGTGCCGAGGCGGCCGTGCCCGGACAGCCCGGTGAGACCGTCGCGATCAAGGTCCTCAAGGAGGAGCTCGCGAGCGATCCCGATGTCGTGATGCGGTTCCTGCGGGAGCGGTCCGTCCTGCTCCGCCTGACCCACCCGAACATCGTGCGGGTCCGCGACCTGGTCGTCGAGGGCGATCTGCTGGCCCTGGTCATGGACCTCGTCGACGGCCCCGACCTGCACCGCTACCTGCGTGAGAACGGCCCCTTCACGCCCGTCGCGGCCGCCCTGCTCACCGCGCAGATCGCCGACGCGCTGGCCGCCAGCCACGCCGACGGCGTCGTCCACCGCGACCTGAAGCCGGCGAACGTCCTGCTCCAGCAGCACGGCGGCCAGATGCACCCGCTGCTGACCGACTTCGGCATCGCCCGGCTCGCCGACTCACCCGGCCTCACCCGCACTCAGGAGTTCGTCGGCACGCCCGCGTACGTGGCGCCGGAGTCCGCCGAGGGCCGCCCGCAGACCTCGGCCGTCGACATCTACGGCGCCGGCATCCTGCTGTACGAGCTGGTCACCGGCCGTCCGCCGTTCTCCGGCAGCTCGGCCCTGGAGGTGCTGCACCAGCATCTGAGCGCCGAACCGCGCCGCCCCTCCACCGTCCCCGAACCGCTGTGGACGGTCATCGAGCGCTGTCTGCGCAAGAACCCCGACGAACGGCCCAGCGCCGAGAACCTCGCACGCGGGCTGCGGGTCGTCGCCGAGGGCGTGGGCGTGCACGCGAACTCCGCGCAGATCGCCGCGGCCGAGGGCGTCGCCGCCCTCCTCGCGCCCGACCCGGCGCCCGCGCCGGTGCCCGGAACTCCGGGTGCCGCCGACCCGACGCAGGTGCTGCCGCACGGATCGGCAGGGGCGGGGGCGTACGACCCGAACGGCGCGACCAGCGTGCTGCCGCACACCGGGGGCCCGGCGGGCGCCGCCGACCCCACCGCCGTACTGCCGAACACCGGGGCCGCCGACCCGACCGCGGTGATGCCGCCGGTGCCGCCGAACCAGCCCGTCGGGCAGCAGGGGCAGCAGCCCGACCAGCCGCACCCCTGGCAGTCGCAGCTGCGTGCCGCGCGCGACCGCAACGAGCAGACGCAGGTCCAGTACCTCGACCCCAGCGAGGACCCGCTGCGCCGCCGCCCGCAGCGGCAGGTCGCCCGGCCGCAGCAGCAGCCGCGCCCGGCGCAGCAGCCCCAGCGGCGTCCGCAGCAGGGGCCGCCGCCCGGGTACGGCCATCCGCAGCAGCAGCAGTACGCCCCGCCGCCGCACCAGCAGCCCCAGCGGTATGCCCCTGCGCCCACGCCCGAGCCGCAGCGGCCGGCGCGTGAGCCGCGGCAGCCGCGGCAGCGCAGCGCCAATCCGATGCGGATTCCCGGGCTGGGCTGCCTGAAGGGGTGCCTGTTCACGATCGTCATCCTGTTCGTCGCCGGCTGGCTGATCTGGGAGCTGAGCCCGCTGCAGGAGTGGATCGGCACGGGCAAGGGCTACTGGGAACAGCTCACGGACTGGGTCAGCACGGTGACGGGGTGGATCGGGGATCTGGGCGGGGACTCCGGGACCTCCGAGGGGCCCGGAGGCACGTCCACGCAGTAGCGGGTGAGTTGATTTGTCGACACCTGGCGGGTGATTTCCCTCTCCGCGGTGAAGGTAACGGCTCCGGGCGCGTAGTTTTGTCGGCTGGGGGTCCGGGGGTCGGCCCCCGGGATGGCGCAGCAGCGACAACACGCGTCTGTAGGAGCAGCCTTGGCACGGAAGATCGGCAGCCGGTACACCGCGAACCAGATCCTGGGACGTGGCAGCGCCGGCACGGTGTGGCTGGGCGAGGGACCCGACGGTCCCGTCGCCATCAAGCTGCTGCGCGAGGACCTCGCGTCCGACCAGGAGCTCGTCGGGCGCTTCGTGCAGGAGCGCACCGCCCTGCTCGGCCTCGAGCACCCCAACGTCGTCTCGGTCCGCGACCTGGTGGTGGACGGCAACGACCTCGCGCTCGTCATGGACCTGGTCCGGGGCACGGACCTGCGCACCCGGCTGGAACGTGAGCGGCGGCTGTCCCCCGAGGCGGCCGTTGCGATCGTGGCCGACGTGGCGGAGGGGCTGGCGGCGGCCCACGCGGCGGGCGTCGTCCACCGGGACGTGAAGCCGGAGAACGTCCTGCTGGACATGCAGGGCCCGCTGGGCCCCGGGGGCTCGCATCGAGCGCTGCTCACGGACTTCGGCGTGGCCAAGCTGATCGATTCTCCACGGCGGACGCGCGCCACGAAGATCATCGGTACGCCGGACTACCTGGCGCCCGAGATCGTGGAGGGGCTGCCGCCGCGGGCCGCGGTCGACATCTACGCGTTGGCGACCGTGCTGTACGAGCTGCTGGCCGGGTTCACGCCGTTCGGCGGCGGCCACCCGGGCGCGGTGCTGCGCCGGCATGTGACGGAGACGGTCGTCCCCCTTCCCGGCATCCCCGACGAGCTGTGGCAGCTGATCGTGCAGTGCCTGGCGAAGGGACCGGCGTCCCGGCTGCGGGCATCGGAGCTGGCGGCGCGGCTGCGGGAGCAGCTTCCGGCGCTGGCGGGCATGCCGCCGCTGGATGTGGACGAGCCGGACGTGGAGGACGGCGACGTCCCGGCCGAGGCGGCGCCGGTGGCGGGGGAGCCGGAGATGCCGGTACGGGTGCGGCGGGGGGCCGTGCCCCTGGTACCCGGCGCGAAGCCCGACTCCAACCGTGACACGCATACGTCGATGAGGGTGCCGGCCCCGGACGAGCTGGCGGGCGGTGCGCGGGGGACGGCACGGGCACCCAGGGCCGCGGGCGCCCCCCGCCCCGGCTCCGCCCGGCACCGGGCGACCACCCGACGCCGACGCCTGACCCTGGGCGTGGTGGCGGTTGTGCTGGTGGCGGCGGCCGGAGTCGGTACGTGGCTGGCCACATCGGGCGACGACGCGGGGGCAACACCACAGGACACGAAGGATTCGGCACCGGCATCTCCCTGAGCGGGAACTTCTGCCGACCGGGCTCTTCAGTGCCGGCTGGCACCATCCAGCCCGTCCGGCGTTTGAGGACGAGGCCGTTCAGGCCGAAGGGGGTCTGGGGGCGCAGCCCCCAGAGGGGTCCGCACCGGCGCCGGGTGCCTACGCAAGCCACGCTCACCCGGCGCTGGCCACCCGGCGGAGCCGTTACGCTGGGAGTGTGGCAGTCGTCGATGTATCCGAAGAGCTCAAGTCCCTCTCCTCGACCATGGAGTCGATCGAGGCCGTTCTGGACCTCGAGAAGCTGAGGGCAGACATCGCCGTGCTCGAGGAGCAGGCGGCCGCGCCGTCCCTGTGGGACAACCCGGACGAGGCGCAGAAGATCACCAGCAAGCTCTCCCACCTCCAGGCCGAGGTCAGGAAGGCGGAGGCGCTGCGCGGGCGGATCGACGATCTTGCCGTGCTGTTCGAGATGGCCGAGGAGGAGGACGACCCGGACACCCGTGCCGAGGCCGAGTCCGAGCTCGCTGCCGTCAGGAAGGCGCTGGACGAGATGGAAGTGCGGACGCTGCTCAGCGGGGAGTACGACGCCCGTGAGGCGCTCGTCAACATCCGTGCCGAGGCCGGTGGCGTCGACGCCGCCGACTTCGCCGAGCGGCTCCAGCGCATGTACCTGCGGTGGGCCGAGCAGCACGGTTACAAGACCGAGGTCTACGAGACGTCGTACGCCGAAGAGGCCGGCATCAAGTCGACCACCTTCGCCGTCCAGGTGCCGTACGCCTACGGCACCCTCTCCGTCGAGCAGGGCACCCACCGCCTCGTGCGCATCTCGCCCTTCGACAACCAGGGGCGCCGGCAGACCTCCTTCGCCGGTGTGGAAGTGCTTCCCGTCGTCGAGCAGTCCGACCACGTCGAGATCGACGAGTCCGAGCTGCGCATCGACGTCTACCGGTCCTCCGGGCCGGGTGGTCAGGGCGTGAACACCACCGACTCCGCGGTGCGCATCACGCACCTGCCGACCGGCATCGTCGTCTCCTGCCAGAACGAGCGATCGCAGATCCAGAACAAGGCCACGGCCATGAACGTCCTTCAGGCCAAGCTGCTGGAGCGGCGCCGCCAGGAGGAGCAGGCCAAGATGGATGCCCTCAAGGGCGACGGTGGCAACTCCTGGGGCAACCAGATGCGTTCGTATGTGCTGCACCCGTACCAGATGGTCAAGGATCTGCGCACCGAGCACGAAGTCGGTAACCCCGAGGCCGTGTTCAACGGCGAGATCGACGGGTTCCTGGAGGCTGGAATTCGCTGGCGCAAGCAGCAGGAGAAGTAAGCGAAGCGTTTTGTCGACAAGGCAACTGCCGCCCTTCCGGCGGCAGTTGCCTTTTCTGTTCCTGCATGTCTGGGTTTTACATCACACTCACACGCTTCAACCCCCGGCAAAGAAGGCGTAACTGGACATCGCGCGCGCAACGGCCTTGACGTTGCTTTGAAAAATGGGAAGGGTGAAGCGTGGCATGCGTATCTCTGGGGCGCATGTGAACCGGGGGGCTTCACCACAGCTGTCTCCGTCGATCACGGCCCCGAGCGCCGCCTCACTGACGATCAGCTACTGGGGGTAGCAACCATATGACCAAGAAGACGCGGATCCGGATCGCGCGGATCGCGGCCGGTGCCGTGATCGCCGCCGGCGCCTCGCTGACCGCCGCGGGCGCCGCCTCCGCCGCGGAGACCGACGACTGCCTGCTCGGCGTCCTGTGCAGCGACGAGTCGCCCACCCCGACTCCGACCGAGCTTCCTACGGACCCGCCGACGGACCTGCCGACGGATCTCCCGGCGTATCTCCCGACGGACTCCATGG
>NZ_JBQQCE010000554.1:0-5945 GCF_052245645.1 Streptomyces sp. KR55
AGGCGGCCCCGCGGCTTCGGGTACTCGACCCGGCTCACCATCAGCCACGCGGTGCCCAGGATCGCCAGCAGCGTCGCCACGAAGGGCAGCTCCAGCAGCACGATCGCGACGACCGTCAGTGCACCGAACGGGCTGGGCATGCCCTGGAACATGCCGTTCGTCGGCGTCACACAGGAGAATCTCGCGAGCCTCAGCACCACGGCCAGGAGCACGACGATCGCCCCGACCGCCGCCACCCGCTGGTGCGCGTCGTCCGCGACCATGCCGTAGACGAGGACGAAGTACGCGGGGGCCAGGCCGAAGCTGATCAGGTCCGAGAGGTTGTCCAGCTCCGCGCCCATGGGGGAGGAGCGCAGCTTGCGTGCCACCAGGCCGTCGAACAGGTCGAAGACCGCCGCGCAGAGCATGAGGATGACCGCCGTGGCCGCGCTGTGGCGGGCCATGCCGGTCTCCTGGCTGCCGGTGAGGTGCGGGATCAGGATGCCGGTGGTGGTGAAGTACACCGCCATGAAGCCGCACGTGGCGTTGCCGAGCGTGAGGGTGTCCGCTATCGAGAGGCGAAGAGAGAGGGGCATCTCCTCCTCTTCGTCGTCCTCCGCCGCCTCCGGGACCCAGCCCGACTGCGTATCAGGGTCAATCACGGTCAATGCGAGTCACCCCAGCCATGGTCTTCTGGCCGACCTCGACCGCGACCTCGACGCCCTCGGGCAGGTACAGGTCGACGCGCGAGCCGAAGCGGATCAGACCGATCCGCTCGCCCTGCTCGACCTTGGTGCCCTGCGGGATGTAGGGGACGATACGGCGGGCGACCGCGCCGGCGATCTGGATCATCTCGATGTCACCGAGCTCGGTGTCGAAGTGCCAGACGACCCGCTCGTTGTTCTCGCTCTCCTTGTTGAAAGCAGGAACGAATCCGCCCGGGATGTGCTCGACCGACGTCACGGTGCCGGCCAGCGGAGCGCGGTTGACGTGGACGTTGAGCGGGCTCATGAAGATCGCGACGCGGGTACGTCCGTCCTTCCACGGCATGATGCTCTGCACCACGCCGTCGGCGGGCGAGATCACCCGGCCCTGGGTGATCTCGCGCTCGGGGTCGCGGAAGAACCACAGCATCCCCGCCGCGAGCGCGGTGGCGGGGACGGCGACGGCCTTGGCCGCACCGGAGCGGCGTGCACGGGCCAGGCTGAGGGCTGCGGTGGCGACGGTCGGGAGGAGCCACGGCGATGCTCCGCGCGCGAGGCGTGTGCCGACCAGGCTGTCGCGTGGTGCAGAGGTTTGGCTGTGGGGCATGGATGACCTTCGTAGCGGATGATGCCGCGCTCTGAACGGGGGACGGCGGCTTTCTCGCGATCGTAGCGGCTAAGGGCCGTAACTGGGTAAGCAAGGAAGCCGAGTCGGTGGCCGGGGAGTGCCTACGGGGTGTGATCTTCTTCTAGAAGAAAACACCCCGTTTCCGGACATTCAGCCCTGGAATCGATACTCTTCGAGCAGCCTGCGGCCGATGATCATTTTCTGGATCTCGGCGGTACCTTCACCGATCAGCAGCATCGGGGCCTCGCGGTAGAGGCGCTCGATCTCGTACTCCTTCGAGAAGCCGTAGCCGCCGTGGATCCGGAAGGCATCCTCCACGACCTCCTTGCAGTACTCGGAGGCGAGGTACTTCGCCATCCCGGCCTCGAGGTCGTTTCGCTCTCCGGAGTCCTTTTTGCGTGCCGCGTTCACCATCATGGCATGGGCCGCCTCGACCTTGGTAGCCATCTCGGCGAGCTTGAACTGGATCGCCTGATGCTGGGCGATCGGCTTGCCGAAAGTGTGACGCTGCTGGGCGTACCGGACACCCAGCTCGAAGGCACGCTGAGCGACGCCGCAGCCACGTGCCGCAACGTTGACGCGGCCGACCTCGACCCCGTCCATCATTTGGTAAAAACCTCGGCCGGTGACGCCGCCGAGCACCCGATCGGCCGGAATGCGCAGGCCGTCCATGATCAGCTCGGTGGTGTCGACGCCCTTGTACCCCATCTTGTCGATCTTGCCCGGGATGGTGAGGCCGGGACGGACCTCACCGAAGCCGGGCTCCTTCTCCACCAGGAAGGTCGTCATCGACTTGTGGGGCGCGGTGCCCTCGGGATGTCCTTCGTCGCTCCGGACGAGGACGGCGACGAGGGAGGACGTACCGCCGTTCGTCAGCCACATCTTCTGACCGTTCAGGACGTACTCGTCGCCCTCCTTGACCGCCTTCGACGTGATCGCCGACACATCGGAGCCCAGACCCGGCTCCGACATCGAGAAGGCGCCACGGATGTCACCGGCCGCCATCCTCGGCAGGAAGTGGTCCTTCTGCTCCTGCGTGCCGTGCTGCTTGAGCATGTACGCCACGATGAAGTGGGTGTTGATGATGCCGGAGACCGACATCCAGCCGCGGGCGATCTCCTCGACGCAGAGGGCGTACGTCAGAAGCGACTCGCCCAGACCCCCGTACTCCTCGGGGATCATCAGGCCGAACAGGCCCAACTCCTTGAGGCCGTCGACGATCTGCTGCGGATACTCGTCGCGGTGCTCCAGCTCGGTCGCGACCGGGATGATCTCCTTGTCCACGAAGTCGCGGACGGTGGAGAGGATCTCCTGCTGGATGTCGGTCAGACCGGCGGTCTGGGCGAGTCGCGCCATTGCTACTTCCCCTGTTCCTTGAGCTCGGGGCGGCCCGGCTGCTCGCCGCCGCGCTCCTTGATGTACGTCTCGGTGGGGACCATCACCTTGCGGCGGAACACGCAGACCAGCGTGCCGTCCTGCTTGTAGCCCTTGGTCTCGACGTGGACGATGCCCCGGTCGTTCTTCGACTTCGACGGCCACTTGTCGAGCACGGTCGTCTGGCCGTAGATCGTGTCGCCGTGGAAGGTCGGCGCCACGTGCTTGAGCGACTCGATCTCCAGGTTGGCGATCGCCTTGCCGGAGATGTCCGGGACGGACATGCCGAGCAGCAGCGAGTAGATGTAGTTCCCGACGACGACGTTCTTGCCGAAGTCCGTCGTCTTCTCCGCATAGTTGGTGTCCATGTGGAGCGGGTGGTGGTTCATGGTGAGGAGACAGAACAGGTGGTCGTCGTACTCGGTGACCGTCTTGCCCGGCCAGTGCTTGTACGTCGCCCCGACCTCGAACTCCTCGTAGGTGCGCCCGAACTGCATGGCCTTACGCCTCCGGAATCTCGAACGTGCTGGTGCGCTGCATGCCGGCGGCGCGTCCCTTGCCCGCGATGACCAGCGCCATCTTGCGGCTGGCCTCGTCGATCATCTCGTCGCCGAGCATCGCGGAGCCCTTCTTGCCGCCCGCCTCGGACGTGTAGTAGTCGTACGCGTCCAGGATCAGCTCGGCGTGGTCGTAGTCCTCCTGGGAGGGCGAGAAGATCTCGTTGGACGCCTCGACCTGGCCCGGGTGCAGCACCCACTTGCCGTCGAAGCCGAGGGCCGCGGCGCGCTGCGCGACCTCGCGGTAGCCGTCGACGTTGCGGATCTGCAGGTAGGGGCCGTCGATCGCCTGGAGGTTGTTGGCGCGGGCGGCCATCAGGATCTTCATCAGGATGTAGTGGTAGGCGTCCGCCGGGTAGCCGGGCGGCTGCTCGCCCACGACCAGCGACTTCATGTTGATCGACGCCATGAAGTCGGCCGGGCCGAAGATGATCGTCTCGATGCGCGGGGAGGCCTGCGCGATCTCGTTGACGTTGTTCAGGCCCTGGGCGTTCTCGATCTGCGCCTCGATGCCGATGCGGCCGACCTCGAAGCCCATGGTCTTCTCGATCTGGGTGAGGAGGAGGTCCAGGGCCACGATCTGCTGGGCGTCCTGGACCTTCGGCAGCATGATGCAGTCGAGGTTCGGACCCGCGCCCTCCACGACGGTCACGACATCGCGGTACGTCCACTCCGTCGTCCAGTCGTTGACGCGCACGACCCTCGTCTTGCCCGTCCAGTCGCCCTCGTTGAGGAACTTGACGATGGTGTGCCGCGCCTCGGGCTTGGCGAGCGGCGCGCAGGCGTCCTCCAGGTCGAGGAAGACCTGGTCGGCGGGGAGGCCCTGGGCCTTCTCCAGGAAGCGCGGGTTGCTTCCCGGCACGGCGAGGCAGGAGCGCCGCGGGCGAAGGCGGTTGACCTGCGGGGCGGGCGTGGTCATGCGGGGACCTCCAGGGGGTCGAGCTTGTTCGCTTTGCGGATCTCGTCGACGATGCGGCCGATGATCCCGGTGATGTCGAAGTCCTTCGGGGTGAAGACCGCGGCGACTCCGGCGGCCCTGAGCTGCTCGGCATCACCGTTGGGGATGATGCCACCGGCGATCACCGGTATATCTGTGGCACCGGCCACACGGAGCCGCTCCAGCACATCCGGCACCAGCTGGGCGTGCGAGCCGGAGAGGATCGACAGGCCCACCGCGTGGACGTCTTCGGCGAGGGCCGCGTCGACGATCTGCTCGGGCGTGAGCCGGATGCCCTGGTAGACCACCTCGAAGCCGGCGTCACGCGCGCGTACGGCGATCTGCTCGGCGCCGTTGGAGTGTCCGTCCAGGCCCGGCTTGCCGACCAGGAAGCGCAGCTTGCCGACGCCGAGGTCGCGCGCGGTCTCCTCGACGCGGCGGCGGACGAGCGCCATCGCGGTGCCCTCCTCGGCGGTCACCGCGACGGGTGCCGACGAGACACCGGTCGGCGCGCGGAACTCGCCGAACACCTCGCGCAGGGCCCCGGCCCACTCGCCGGTCGTCACCCCGGCGCGGGCGCACTCCAGGGTGGCCTCCATGAGGTTGGCGGTGCCCTTGGCGGCCTCCTTCAGGCGCTCCAGCGCCTTGCAGGGGCGCGGGTGGTTGAAGGGTGGCTGGTAGCGGGTGTCGCGCCAGCGCTGGAGGGACTCGATGACACGGGCCTCGACGGCCGGGTCGACCGTCTGGATGGCCGTGTCCAGGTCGGCCGTCAGGGGATTGGGCTCGGTCGCCTCGAAGATGTTGACGCCGACGATCTTCTCCTGACCGGACTCGATACGAGCCCGCCGCTCGGCGTGCGAGGAGACGAGCTGCGACTTGAGGTAGCCGGACTCGACGGCTGCCATCGCGCCGCCCATCTCCTGGATGCGGTCGATCTCCGCGAGCGACTCCTCGACGAGGGCTTCGACCTTCGCCTCGATCACCTTCGAGCCCTCGAAGATGTCCTCGTACTCCAGCAGGTCGCTCTCGTGGGCGAGGACCTGCTGGATGCGCAGGGACCACTGCTGGTCCCAAGGGCGGGGGAGACCCAGGGCCTCGTTCCAGGCGGGAAGCTGGACGGCACGCGCGCGTGCGTCCTTCGAGAGGGTCACGGCCAGCATCTCGAGGACGATCCGCTGGACGTTGTTCTCCGGCTGCGCCTCGGTCAGACCGAGGGAGTTGACCTGGACGCCGTACCGGAAGCGGCGCTGCTTGGGGTTCTCGATGCCGTACCGCTCGCGCGTGACCTTGTCCCAGATCCGCCCGAACGCCCGCATCTTGCACATCTCCTCGATGAAGCGGACGCCCGCGTTCACGAAGAAGGAGATGCGGGCCACGACGTCCCCGAACTTCTCCTCGGGAACCTGCCCCGAGTCGCGTACGGCATCGAGAACCGCGATCGCGGTGGACATCGCGTACGCGATCTCCTGGACCGGTGTGGCGCCCGCCTCCTGCAGGTGGTAGCTGCAGATGTTGATCGGGTTCCACTTCGGGATGTGGGAGACCGTGTACGCGATCATGTCCGTCGTCAGCCGGAGTGAGGGCCCCGGCGGGAAGACGTGCGTCCCCCGCGACAGGTACTCCTTGACGATGTCGTTCTGGGTCGTGCCCTGGAGCTTGGTGATGTCCGCGCCCTGCTCCTCCGCGACGACCTGGTAGAGCGCCAGCAGCCACATGGCCGTGGCGTTGATGGTCATCGAGGTGTTCATCTGCTCCAGGGGGATGTC
>NZ_JBQQCE010000555.1:0-5918 GCF_052245645.1 Streptomyces sp. KR55
CCCTCGACGTCCGGGCGTGGTTCCACCCCGCGGGCGGTGAACGGCGCGGCGTACACGACCCGGTGGCCGCGCTCCGTCAGGGCGGCGATCTCCCGGTGCAGTATCCGCGCATCCTCGGGATGGTGGACGACGGTGACCACGAGTATCCGCATCAGAGCAGCACCTTTCGGCTCCGCCTCGAACAGGACCGCTACAGCACCTCGACCCCGGGCCGGAATATCCGCCCCCGGGTGTCGAACAGCAGGCGGGCCGCGTCGGAGAGGGCGGGCAGGTCGTAGGAGGAGTGGTCCTGGAGCAGGATCGTCAGGTCGTGGTCGGCCAGGGCGGCCATCAGGTCGTCGACGCGGGGGACGGGCACGTCGTCGACGCTCCACTCGCGGACATGGGGGTCGTGGAACGAGACCTCGGCCTCCCGCTGCCGCAACAGCCGGGCCACCGGCACGGCCGGGGTCTCCCGCTGGTCGGCGACGTCGGGCTTGTAGGTGACCCCGAGCAGCAGCACGCGGGAGCCGTGCAGGGGCCGGCCTGCGGTGTTCAGGAGGTCCTGGGCGCGGCGTACGACGTACTCCGGCATCCGCCGGTTGATCTCCTGGGCGAGTTCGACGAACCGGAACTCGTAGCCGAGCGAGGAACGCACCTTGTACGACAGGTAGTTGGGGTCGATGGGAATGCAGTGCCCGCCGACTCCGGCGCCCGGCCGGAACGCCTGGAAGCCGAACGGCTTGGTGCTCGCGCAGCGGATCGCGTCCCACAGGTCGACGCCCAGCTCATGACTGATGACGGCGAGTTCGTTGACGAGGGCGATGTTCACGTGCCGGTAGGTGTTCTCCAGCAGCTTGGCCATCTCGGCCTCGCGGGTGCCCTTGGCCTGGACGACCGTGTCGACGAGCTTGCCGTAGAAGGCGGCCGCGCGCGCCGCGCACGACGGGGTGCAGCCGCCGACCACCTTGGGTGTGTCGCGCAGCCCGTGCCCGGTGTTGCCGGGGTCGATGCGCTCCGGTGAGAAGGCGAGGGCGAAGTCCTCTCCGGCCCGCAGCCCGGAGACCCGCTCCAGCAGCGGTCGTACGACCTCTTCGGTGGTGCCCGGATAGGTGGTGGACTCCAGTACGACGAGCTGTCCGGGCCGCAGCCGGCCCGCCACCGCGTGGACGGCGGCCGTGACCGCGCTCAGATCGGGCCCGCCGTCCCCGTTGAGCGGGGTCGGCACGCAGATCACCACGGTCTGGGCGCGGGCGAGACAGCCGTCGTCGGTGGACGCGGTGAAGCCGGCCGCCAGCATCCGGCGGACGTCGTCGTCGGACACGTCGTCGATGTGGGAGCGTCCGGCGTTGAGCCCCGCCACCACGCGGGGATCCCGGTCGAGCCCCACGACTCTCAGGCCGACCGTCGCCGCCTCCCGCGCGAGCGGCAGTCCGACGTAGCCGAGTCCGATCACCGCGAGTTCGACGGTGCCGGCCTGTGGAACTTCCCCGAGCGGTTCGCTCTCGTCCCCGAGCGGTTCGGTCTGGTCGGCCTGCATAGGGATTCTCCTCGCCCCGTGGTGGGCACGGATCTGAGGTTGTGGGCGGTCCGGGCTCGCGCCTCAGAGGCAGCCGAGGGCGCGGTACGCCTCGCGGGTCGTCGAGGCGACCCGCGTCCAGGTGCGGTCGCGCGCGACGATCTCGCGTGCGGCCGCTCCCCATTCGGACCGTTTTTCACTGTAAAGGAGGAATTCGATTGCCTCTGCCCAAGTCTGTGGTGATCTGCTTGGGGTGAGCTGTCCGGTCACTCCTGGCTTGACAAGCTCTCTGAGTGCCGGGAGATCACTGGCAGCCACCGGCAGACCGCTCGCCATCGCCTCGACCGGTTTGAGCGGGGTCACCAGCCGGCAGACGCGCTCATCGGTGCGCGGCACCGCGAACACGTCCAGCACCGCATGGAAATCCCGTACTCGGGCATGCGGCACCCGACCGGTGAACAGGGCCGTCCCGTCGGCAAGACCGAGCCGGCCGGCCAGCCGCTGCAGTGCCTCGCGCTCCGGCCCGTCACCCACGATCAGCAGCCGCAGCGGCACCCCGCGACGCCTCAGCTCGGCACCCGCATGGAGCAATGTGCCGATTCCCTCGTGTGGAGTAAGACTGCTGACCGTGCCGACGACGAGGTCGTCCGGCGCGATACCGAGCCGGGCCCGCAGCGGTGCCCCGTCCGGCAGCGGGGCCAGGAACTCCTCGTCCACCGCGTTCGGCACGATCAGGACCCGCTCCTCGGGCACCCCGCGCGCCACGATCTCCGCCTTCATCGCCGCGCCCAGCGTCAGCACCACGTCCGCCTCGCGCATGCAGTGCGTCTCCAGGTCGCGCCGGGCCCGGTACGTCGGGTCGTCGCAGGTCCGCCCCGGGGCCTGCGTCAGCCAGGTGTCCTCCAGGAAGCCGCGCACCTCGTAGACCACCGGCAGCCCGTAGGCCTCGCGCAGGGCCAGCGCCACCCGCCCGTTGCCGTGGTCGGTGGCCGCGTGCAGCACGGCGGGCCTCAGTCGCTCCACCAGCCGGCCCGCCAGCTCGGCGTTGCGGGCCAGCACCGCGGCCTGCCCGTACGGCAGCCATGGCGGCAGCAGCCGGTGCTGCGGTACGCCGCCCACCGTCTGCAGCGGGCCGGCGTCCAGCACCCCCTGCGCCACCGGGAAGCCGATGCGCGTCACGACGTGCGGGTCGAGTCCGGCCGCCCGCTGCGCCTCGGCGATCTTCTGGGTGCGCACGGTGTAGCCGGCGTGCTTGAACGGCAGCCCGTTGGTCACCAGATGAAGCACCCGTCCCGGCACAGGCCGGACCGTACGGGCGGGTGGGGCGGGCACCCGTCCCCCGGATGGAGCAGCGGTCGGCCCGGCCGTCCGGGCGCGGGACGCGAGCCGCCGTTCGAGCGGCCGTACCCGGCGCCGCACGGGCGGCGGCAGCAGCCGTACCCCGAGCAGCGCCGCCCGGACGGGGTCGTGGCGCAGTTCGCCCCACGCCACGGATGCGGCCAGACTGAGCGCACGGGGGATATGACACGACATGCCGCTACGTTATGCGGAAAGAGCGGAGAACGTACGATATGAACGGCCGCGTACTCCACGTCGTCGGCACCCGACCGAACTTCGTCAAGGCCGCGCCGGTCGTCGCCGCGCTGTGCACGGCGGGCTGCGACCAGGTCCTTGTGCACACCGGTCAGCACTACGACGAACGGATGTCGGACGTGTTCTTCCGGCAGCTCGGCCTGCCCGAGCCGGACACCGATCTCGGCGTCGGCTCCGGCAGCCACGCCCGGCAGACGGCCGACCTGCTCATCGCCCTGGAGGGCGAGCTGTCCGCGCGGGATCCCGCCCTCGTGATGGTGTACGGAGACGTCAACTCGACGCTCGCCGCCGCCCTCGTCGCCGCCAAGCTGGGGATACCCGTCGCCCATGTGGAGGCCGGCCTGCGCAGCTTCGACATGACGATGCCGGAGGAGATCAACCGGCGTCTGGTCGACCAGCTGGCCGAGCTGCTGTTCGTCACCAGCCCCGAGGCGGTCGGCCATCTCGCCCGGGAGGGCACCGACCCCGGCCGCGTCCATCTCGTCGGCAACCCCATGATCGACACCCTGCTCACCCATCTGGACCACTTCGACCCGGCCGCCGCCCGCGCCGCGCACGGGCTGCCCGAGACCTACGGCGTGGTCACCCTGCACCGCCCCGCCAACGTCGACGACCCCGAGGCGGCCAAGGCGGCCGCACGCGCCCTGACCGAGGCGGCCCGCCTCACCGACCTCGCCGTGCCACTGCACCCGCGCGGCCGGGCGGCACTCGGCGCCGCGGGCCTCGACGGCGCACCGGGCGTCCACATCCTCGAACCGCTCGGCTACGTCGAGTTCATGAGCCTGGTGCGCGGAGCCGCCGCCGTGATCACCGACTCGGGCGGCGTACAGGAGGAGACCACCGTCCTGGGCGTGCCCTGCCTGACCCTGCGCACCACGACGGAGCGTCCGGTCACCGTCACCCACGGCACCAACCGGCTCGTCGGACACCGCGAACTGGTGCCTGCCCTGCGCAAGGTGCTGGACGGCGGGCAGCCGGCACCCGAAGAGGGCCCGCCACTCTGGGACGGCAGGGCCGGTGCCCGGATCGCCGCCCTCGTCACCCGCTGGCTGGACCACCATGCCTGAACGCCCGCGCACCTACTGGGACACCCGCCACCGCGAACACGACGACCTCGCATCCGGCGGGCACATCGGCCTGGACCGCGCCGGCAACGAGATCTTCTACGCGCTGCGGCTCGGCACGCTGCTCCCCCTGATCGGCGACCTGGCCGACGAGTCGGCCCCGCTGTTCGTGCTCGACGCGGGCTGCGGCAAGGGACACTTCGCCCGCGCCCTGGCCCGGTGCGGCCACCGCGTCGACGCCTTCGACGCGAGCGAGGAGGCCGTTGCGCACGCCCGCGCCGAGGGCGGCGGTCCGCGCTACTCCGTCGCCGCCCTGGACGAGTGGCGAAGCCCCTGGCCGTACGACGTCGTGCTCTGCGTCGACGTCCTCTTCCACGTCCTCGACGACCAGGAGTGGGCGGCAGGCCTGCGCAACCTCGCCTCCCTGGTGCGGATCACCGGACGGCTGATCCTCACCGACGAGGACACCGGGACACGCAGACCGCGCGGCGACTACATCCTGCACCGTCCGACCGCCGAGTACGCCGACGAGCTGGAACGCCTGGGCCTGCGGCACACACTGTTCACCCCGTACGGCTTCCGCGAGAACGAGGTCGGCTTCCACGTCTTCACGAGGACCCGCTGATGCGCCTGACCGATCTGCTCCACCCCCACCTCGACGGCGTCACCACCGTCGTGGACGCCACCGACGGCGGGCTCAACCTCGAGCCCTACCTCCACCTCCCCGACGGCGTCGCCCTGCACCACGGCGAACGCACCGTGGGCGAAGGCGAGTTGGTCATTCTCTCCTACGGCCCCGATCCCGAGCTGCACGGCACCGAGGCCGACTGTCTCGCCGTACTGCAGCGCATGCGGCCCGGCGGCCGTGGCCTGATCGCCTTCGGCCACCGAGGGCCCGAACTGCCCTACCACCGGCTCCTCGACGCCCTGGTGGCCCACCACTGCCAGGTGCTGCGCGCCGCGCCGCTGGACTACGTGCACCTGCACGCGGGTGCGGTGTTCGCCCGCACCGACGAACTCCTGCCGCCCCACGACTGGTTCGGCCGTCCCGTCCCGGCGGAGGGCTTCGCCACCGCGCTGCGGATCGCCGACGAGTACGTCCTCGCCGATCTGGTCTCACGGTCGCTGCGGGCCCGGGTGCTGGACCTGGAACGCACGGTCGAGGAGGCGGAACACGACCGAGGCCCCGCCCACCAGGACGGGCTCGCCGAGCGCCTCGCCGCCGCCGTACGGGAGAAGGAACAGCTGGCGGCCGCGCTGCACGGCGCCCGGGAACGGGTCGGCGTGCTCGAGGCGCGCGTGGCCATGCTGGAGGACTCGACCTCGCTGCGGGTGGGGCGGGCGCTGGTCTCGGCGGCGCGGTCGCCCCGGCGCGGGGCGACAAGGCTGCCACGCGAGTTGTACGGGCTGTGGCGGGGGCGGACGCAGACACGGTCCGCGTCCCCGCGCACCGCGCCGCAGGCGGCGGCCCGGGAGGCGGCACCGGACGGCAGGCTCCACCTCGCCCACCGCGCGTTCGCCTCGACACCCCGGAACCGGTTGGTGATCGCGGGCGTGCTCACCGACTCCACCGCCGCGGACTTCGCGGCGGACGCCGTGGTCAACCGGGCGCTGCCGCACGACGGGCGGCTGATCGTGCAGCGCACCGACCCGGACGCCCTGGTCGTCCAGCTCAGCGCCTGCACGGGCGACGGGCCCTGGTCGCTCACGGGCACCGGACTCGCCCCCGACCTGGACCGGAAACTGGCCGAACTGCTCACCGA
>NZ_JBQQCE010000556.1:0-5902 GCF_052245645.1 Streptomyces sp. KR55
TCGACGCCGCCGACCGGCTCGCCCTGGGCGATGACGCGGACTCCCTGCGCTCGCTCGTGGACGACGACCGGCAGTTCGTACGGCTCATCGACGCACTGGTGCGGATCCGTCACGACGAGGGCGGCTACCAGAAGGTCCGCGAACTGGCCGACCGGCAGAGCTGACGGCGGGCGTCGCCGGCCGACGCGGGGCCGGCTCGCCGGTGCCCAGTGGGGTCAGGGCGTCGGTGCGGTCGAGGTAGCAGAAGGCGTCGTAGCGCTGCGCCAGGACAGTGGGTACGTAATTGCCCACGGGTTCGTACTGCGCCCGGTAGACGACGCCGATGGCCCGGTGGCCGCGCTCCTGGTGGAACCACTCGCGCCGGCCGGTGACGGGCGGCCTCTGCAACTGCACGTGGGGGAAGACGAACAGTGCCCGCTGCCCGGGCAGCGCCTGGTGCAGCAGGTCCTCCAGACTGCCGGCGTGCGCGGGCGGGACATCCATGATTCTCGGCACGTCTCCCCACTCCTCCGCGGCGATCACGGTCCCGGAGTGCGAACCGAAGCCGACCAGCACCACGCCGTCGCCCATATGGCGTTCACGCACCAACTGGCCGACGTTGACCAGGCCCCTGTCGGCCATGTCCGTGGCGCGGGCGTCCCCGATGTGGGTGTTGTGCTCCCACACCACCGCCTTGGCGCCGGAACCGTAGCGCTCCATCAGACGGTTCAGCGTGTCGGCCATGTGGTGGTCGCGGATGTTCCACGACTCGGGGCCGCTGCTGAGCATGGCCCGGTAGTAGCGCTCGGCGCCGGCCAGCACTTCCGCGTTCTGCCGCGCGGCGAACTCGGTGAGGGAGCCGTCCGTCACCGCCGTCTGCGCGGCCCGCTGCCGCAGCTCGGTGAGCAGGGACACCACCTGCGGTTCGCAGCCCTCGGGCAGGATGCGGGTGGCCACCGCGTAGGACTGCGGGTCCTCGGCATACGGCTCGAAGCAGCGGTACGCCTCCAGGGCATGGTCCACCCGGTCGGGGTCGTGCTCGCGCAGGTGGTCGAGCACCGCGTGCAGCGACTCCCACATGCTGTAGACGTCCAGTCCGAAGAAGCCGACGCGCCGCTCCGGCGGCTGCTCCTCGTTGTGCCGGCGCAGCCACCGGGCGAAGGCGGCCACGTCCGTGTTGCCCCACAACCACGTCGGCCACTGCCGGAAACCCGCCAGCACGTCTCCGGGATCCTCGGGCGAGCCCGGCGCCGCGACCACCGAGCAGTGCACGGCCTGGCAGTCGGGCCAGTCGCCCTCGACGGCCACGAAGGAGAAGCCCTTCTCCTCGATGAGCCGACGGGTCAGCACATCACGTACCTGGTAATAGTCGGCCGTTCCATGGGAGGCCTCGCCCAGCAGTACATAGCGGGCATCGCCGATACGTTCCAGCAGCGGGTCCAGCGACGCCGCATCGGACAGGGGCAGGGCCTCGTCCCGGATGCGGACCTGGTCGGTGTCGGACACGGCTTGTTCCCCTTCCGCGCGCTTGTCCTATCCCGCCCATTCGAGGAGGGGCTCGTGGCGTTCGGGAGCACGTAGCTCTGCCAGCGCCTGCTTCTCGAGCTGGCGTACCCTTTCGCGGGTCAGCCCCAGGTGCTCGCCGATCTGTGTGAGCGATTGCGGTCGACCGTCGTGCAGGCCGTACCGCAGGGTGAGGATCATGGCATCTCTCGGCGGGAGCGTTCCGATGATCGCTCGCAGTTGTTCTGCGAGCGCGCGATACTCCACGACGTCGGGGGCCTGCAACACTTCGGTGTCCTCGATCAGGTCGCCTACCACGGTCTCGCCGCTTTCCCCCACAGGGGTGTCGAGGCTGATCGCCTCACGCCCCACACGGCGCAGTTCCGCGACCCTCTCGACCGAGAATCCGGTCTCCGCAGCGACTTCTTCCACCGTCGGCTCGCGCCCCAGCCTCCCCAGCATCCGGCGTTCGACGCGGCCGAGTTTGGACAGGTTCTCCACCACGTGCACAGGCAGCCGAACGGTGCGTGCATGCTGGGCCAGTCCGCGTTCGATGGCCTGCCGGATCCACCAGGTGGCATACGTCGAGAACTTGTAGCCCTTGGTGTAGTCGAATTTCTCCACCGCCCGGATCAACCCCATGTTCCCTTCCTGGATGGTGTCCAGGAAGGGCAGGCCACGGCGCGCATGCCGTTTGGCCATCGCCACCACGAGCCGGAGGTTGGCGCGGATCATGTGGTCCTTGGCGCGCTGTCCGTCACGGGCCACTGCCTCCAGGTCCCGGCGCCACTCCGGGGCGAGTTCGCGCCGGTCGGCTTCTGCCTCCCGCAGCAGCTCATCGGCGTACACACCGGCCTCGATACGTTTGGCCAGATCGACCTCCTCAGCGGCGGTCAGCAAGGGGATGGATCCGATCTGGGTCAAGTACTGGCGTACCAGGTCCGGTTCCTCATGGGGTTCGCCCGGTTGCGCCTGGCGACTGGTGGTACCAGCGTGCGTCTCGGGCGGCATGGTCATCAGCCTCCAAGGCGGAGCACCGCAATCGCCGTTCGGCTCCTGCCCATCATGAGTCCGCCTGATCTCCGCCTACCCCGCCCGGTCCCCGTCACGCAGTACCACTCGTCGTACAGCCAGGGCGTGATGCGCAGGGTGGGCTCAGTTCGTCGGGTGCCAGATGATCTCGTCATGGGCGTTGAGGGCCGCAGCAGCGTCCTCGGCGTCGAGGGGCAGCGGTAGCGGACAGAGCGTGCGGATCTTGCTCAGCTCCCGGCGCGAGCGGACCAGGCCGGCGAAGTCGCGGGGGTTGTGAGCTGTTGGTGGTTGTGTGCGTATGAGTGCGTTCTGGCGTGTATGAGTGCGTGTCCGGGCTGTGGCGTGCGCGGTTTCCGGGGGGAACGGGGGTTCCCGGATCGAATGCGTGACCTTTTCGCGGGTGTGGTCGTTGGGTGGGTGACAGGCGTGTCCGGGGCGTGTGGAAGGGGGCGGGGTGGTGGGTGTGCTGCGTGAGCTGTCGGCGCCGTTCGTCGTCCTCGGCCCGTCCGGTGTCGCGATCCGTACCCGGCTCAAGGGCCTGACCGCTGGGGACGAGGAGGTGCTGAGGCTGGTCGGTGCGCATCTCGGGTCGCTGGCTTGCCGTGACCTGAAGCGGCGCTGTGCCGATGGGCTGGAGCACTCCACGGACACGTGGGCGCAGCGCAAACGCGCGCTGACCGGGAAGTCCTCGGCGCGGTGGGCGGGCAGTATCACGAGGGCCACGCATGACCAGTGGGCGCTGTCGCGGCGCGCGCAGCTCGCCCACATTCAGGGCCTGGAGGCCGGTGTGCGCACCATCGCGCACCGGCTGTCGCTGCCGGTGGGTGAGAAGGGGACGAAGCGGGCGCCGGGCGGCTACCGCTCCCGCCAGGAGTGGTTTCACAAGACCCGCCGCCTGCATGTGCTGGAGGACCGGCTGGCCGCCGAGCGGGCCGACCGCGAAGCCGGGCGGGTGCGCGTGGCACGTGGCGGCAAGCGGCTGGCCCGTAACCGTCACAACCTCGAGCAAGCGCAGCTCACCGAGGCCGGGTGGCGGCAGCGGTGGGAGGCCGCGCGCTGGTTCTGCCAGGCCGACGGCGAGAGCGGGAAGCGGTTGGGGAACGAGACGATCCGCATCACGCCGGACGGGGAGGTGAGCATCAAACTCCCGGCGCCGCTGGCACATCTGGCGAACGCGAAGCATGGCCGGTACGTCCTGGCCGGCACCGTGGCTTTCCGCCACCGGGGCGAGGAATGGGCCGACCAGGTGTCGGCGAACCGAGCCGTGGCCTACCGCATCCACCTGGACACCGGCCGCGGCCGCTGGTACCTCACCGCCTCGTGGACGATCCCGCCGGTCCGGACCGTTCCGCTGGCTCAGGCCCGCACCGGCGGCCTGGTCGGCGTCGACACCAACGCCGATCACCTCGCCGCCTGGCGCCTGGACCAGCACGGCAACCCGGTCGGCGACCCGCGCCGGTTCTTCTTCGACCTCGACGGACCGGCCGCCTACCGCGACGCCCAGGTACGGCACGCGCTGGTACGCCTGCTGCACTGGGCCAAGCGGCACGGCCTGAGTGTCGCGATCGAGGATCTGGACTTCCAGGCCGAGAAGACACGGGAGAAGCACGGCAGGCGGAAGCGGTTCCGCAAGCTGATCTCCGGCATGCCGGTGTCCAGGCTGCGCTCCCGGCTGGTGTCGATGGCGGCCGAACTCGGCATCACGATCGTGGCCGTTGACCCGGCGTACACGTCCAAGTGGGGCGCCCAGCACTGGCAGAAGCCCCTCACCACGCAGCATCGCAAGACCACCCGTCACGACGCCGCAGCCGTGGCGATCGGACGACGCGCCCTTGGGCATCGCATCCGGCGACGGACGGCACCGCCCCCTGCCCACCAGAGCGATGGACAGGGGCATCGGATCGCCCAGGCCGGACCGGGCGCCCAGGGACGTGAGGAATCCCGCCCCCGCATTCCCGGACCACGGACACGATCCGTGCGTGCCGGATGCGGAGCGAAAGCGGGGGACCAGTGTGCCCAACACCGTTCGGGGCACGCGGCTGAGCATGGGTTCTGGCAACAGGACTCACTCCCGCTCAGTCTTTAGGAACGGTCGAGCAGGAGGAACGACTCGACCAGGAGGCGGTTGGCGGGCAGGCCACGATCTGCGTACCAGCGGCGGTAGAGGTCGGCGACGGCAGGGCTGAGCCGTTGCGGCGTGTCGAAGCGCAGGAGGTCCAGGTCGAGGCCGTGCTGCCGGGTGAAGGTGGCGAGGTCATCGAGGAGGCCGGACTGCAGACCCCATTCCGCCTCGGGACTCTCGCCGTCGGGGGCGGGCGGGTTCCACCGGCACACCGGGGAACCGTAGCGGGCGAGCAGTTCGGCGACGCAAGGACCGCCGTGACGGTATTCCTCGGGAGTGGCGTCGCCCAGGGCGCCGAACTGGAACACATAACGGTCGTCCACCCTCGTGGTGGGCCAGCGCAAGGTGCAGTCGTCGACGACGACCCTCCCGCCGGGAGCCAGGCGGTCCTGAATGAACCGACGGTAGGGCTCGGGCAGCCGACGCCACTTGACCCGGAAGTACGTCATCCCGGCGATCATGAGACGGTCCTGATGGGGATCGTGCATGTGGTGCAGTACGAGGTCCGGGTTGGCGGCGAGCAGAGCCCGGCCCGCACCTCTGGTGGCGGCCAGGTCACCTCGCGGATCGTCCACCGCGACGCCGCTGCGGCGCACGGGCAGCAGCAGCGTCTGCGGCAGCCACGCCGCATCCAGTGCCGCCGCCAGATGGACCAGGGCGCCGTTGGAGGAACCGATGAAGATCAACGGGTAACGGCGATGGGGATAGTGACCGGTCACCCACGCAGCGAGTGCGTCCGAACGCACCTCTCCGGCCTTGCGCAGTGGAATGGCCCCGGTCCAGCCGCTGGCTGCGTACGCCCACTCCTGGGCGGCCGTCGGTAACCGGTTGAGCGTGCCCAGCAGGCCGGACAGCGGCAACTCCAGGGCGGCCGGCATCTGGCCGACGGCCGGGACGTCCCGGCCCGCGAGGAACCGTGACAGGGCACGCAGCATCCCGGTGGCCGAGTCGAACGCGGCTACTGCCCTCTCCGCCCTCATACAACCCGCCACCGACCCGCACCTGTCCACGTCCGAGGTAAAGGAGGGTGGCCGAGCCGATGACGATCATGGCGATGATCACGACGGTGAACATGGCTGCCTTCTTTGGCTCTCGGTTCGCACGTTGGTCTGCATCATTTCCGTCAATTCCCGTCGGCTCATTTAGCGTTGAGGCCGGCCGGGTGGTGTCCACGCGACGTGGGCACCACCCGGGGCGTTTGCGGTCAGCGCCTGAAAGCGTCCTTGGCTTTGTCGCCGGCCTGCTTCAGGCTTCCGGAGACCCGGC
>NZ_JBQQCE010000557.1:0-5836 GCF_052245645.1 Streptomyces sp. KR55
AGGATCTTCGACTGCGAAGAGTGCGGTATCTGATCCAGCGCCAAGGCAAGGACTCGGACGTGGTCGTCCACGGTGTTCGCCCCCGCGTTGCCCGCCCGCAGTTCCATCGCGAGGCTCTCGCCGGTGTTCGCCAGCCAGCCGCCCAGCGGGTGGAAGCCGAACGTGCCCTTGAACGGGGGTGCGGCCCCTTGTTTCCTGGACGCGCTCGTGATGACCGTGGCGTCCAGGCCGACGACGATCCAGCCCGTCAGCCTCCGTCCGGCGACCGTGAGCCACGGGAAGCCGCCGGGCCGCAGGTGGAGCAGCGTCCACACGTGCCGGCGCACCCGCCGCCGCATCTTCGCGATCTTCATCAGGGTCTCGTCGTCCAGTTCGGCCGGCAGGCGGCGCATCGTCGAGTCCGAGGCCGCAGGGCCGAACAGGCCCTGGTGGTGGAGCTGGAGCTGCTCGGCCTCCAGCAGGCTCCGTGCCCCGAGCACCATCGCGACGGTGAGTTGGACGAGCACCCCGGCCCGCTCCCGCCACCCGGAACTCGTGCTGGAGGGAAGCATCCCGGCGGGCCCTCGCGTCAGCCCCACCCGGTCCGCCAGCCGGCGCAGCAGCATCGCCCCCGCATGCCCGACCAGCCCCTTCCCGTCGGCTGCCACGGACAGCCCACGATCCCACCCTGTACGCTCGCTCACCAGAAAGGTGTCCTGACTCCTGCACCGGATACGACCTAGACACTCGCATCCTCGCAGGTCAGCGGCACCTTTCTGCTGTCAGTGCGTCAGCTCACCCAATTCCGCTGAATAACCGGGGTTAGTGCTCGGTGGGCGGGAGTTGGCGAAATACTGAGGGTATGGCTGCGCGTACGGTCGACCGGATCTCCGTGGCGGCTCTCAAAACCAAGTTCGGTCAGCTCCTGCCCCACCTCGACGAGCGCCGTCGCCGGCTCTACCTCGCCAGCGAGGCTGGCGCGATCGGCCACGGCGGGATCATGCTGGTGGCCGCCGCTTCCGGCGCCAGTACGGCCACCGTCGCGCGAGGGATCGCCGAGCTGTCCAGTCGTCCCCTGCCGGCCGGGCGGATCAGAGCCCCGGGAGCCGGCCGCAAACGGCTGACGGTCACCGACCCGGGTCTGCGGCCCGCGCTGGAGGCCCTGATCGAGCCGCACACCCGGGGTGATCCGGTTTCACCGTTGCGCTGGACCACGTTCTCGCTGAGGTCCCTGGCCTCGGCGTTGACCGCGCAGGGTCACCCGGTCAGCGCGGCGACCGTCGGACGTCTGCTGCACGGCCTGGGATACAGCCTGCAAGGCACCGCCAAGACCTCGGAAGGTGCCGGTCATCCGGATCGTGACGCCCAATTTGCCCACCTGAACGCCACCGCCACAGCCTTCCTTGGCGATCACCAGCCGGTGATCAGCGTGGACACGAAGGCGAAGGAATGGCTCGGCAACCGCGACCGGCCCGGTCGCACCTGGCGGCCGGGCAAGGACCCGATCCGCGTGGACTGCCACACCTTCACCACCAACGATCAACCGGTCGTCATCCCTTACGGGATCTACGACATCGCCCGCAACACCGGCTGGGTGAACGTCGGAACCGACCACGACACCGCCGAATTCGCGGTGGAATCCATCCGCCGCTGGTGGCGGCACCGCGGACGAGCCGACCACCCGGATGCCACCCGGCTGCTGATCACCGCCGACTGCGGTGGCTCCAACGACCCCCGGCGCTGGACGTGGAAGAAGCACCTGGCCGCCCTCGCCCTGGAGAGCGGGCTGGAGATCACCGTCTGTCACCTCCCGCCGGGCACGTCGAAGGTCGGGTAGCCGGAGGGATTCGCACCCTCCGGCTCCCACAGATCCGTACGTGACGATCTCTCGTCATACGGCTCTTGTCGTCCTGATCACCAGGCCAAGGAGGGGGAACTGACCCACCTCCACTGCGCGAACATCCCCGGGCGGCGCTTGGCTGCCCTCTGGAGGGCCGCTATGGCCTTCCTCATCGCGCGAAACCGTCTGTACTTGTTGCGGAGCCAGCGCACCAGGTAGGCGTTGATGCGCATCAGAAGTGGATACAAGGCCGATCGGTAGAACCGGCCGTAGTACTGCATCCAGCCCGCGACGATCGGATTGATCCGCTGCGCGAGTTCTTCCACAGTGAGGTTGACCCGCCGGTGGAGCCGCCAGGAACGGACCTCCTCGCCGAGTCGTTTGAGGGCGTTCCTGCTGACCGCGGGACGGAACGACCATCTGATGCGGCCGTTCTTGTCCCGCATTTGGCGCTGTTGGAACGTGAACCCCAGGAACGTGAAAGACGTGTGCTCGTACGAGCCGCGCCGCAATCCGTCCTGGCAGTACACGATCCGGGTCTTGGCCGGGTGCAGACGCAGCCCGACCTCGGCCATCCTCTCCGAGAGCGCGGCCAGCACCTGGCGGGCCTGGCGCTCGGTGACGCAGTGCACGACCGCATCGTCCGCATAGCGTTCGAACGAGACAGCAGGGAACTCCCGGGCCATCCAGACGTCGAACGCGTAGTGCAGGAACAGGTTCGCCAAAACGGGAGAAACCGGAGCGCCTTGCGGCGTCCCGCACTCCCGCCCCAGCAGGGTGCCGTCGGGCATCTTGAGCGGGGCAGCAAGCCACCGCCGCACATACAACTTCACCCAAACGGCGTCGGTGTGCGCTTCCACCGCCTTGACCAGGAGGTCCCAGGGCACACTGTCGAAGAACTGGGAGATGTCGAACTCAACTACCCAGTCCCGTTTCCAGCTGCGTTCCCGACACTTCTCCACGGCATCCAAGGCGGACCGTCCGGGCCGGTATCCGAAGCTGTCCGGATGGAAAATAGGATCCACCCGTCGCACCAAATGCCGGGCCACGACGGTCTGAGCCACACGATCAGCGACAGCAGGAATCCCGAGGATTCTATCGCCGCCGCCATGCGGCTTAGGAATGGCCACCGCACGCACCGGCGGAGGAAAGTAGGAGCCTGACGACATCCTGTTCCAGACCTTGTAGAGGTTGTTCTTCAGGTCCTTCTCGAAGTCGGCGATACTCTGCCCGTCCACTCCCGGTGCTCCCCTGTTTGCCCTGACTTCCTCCCATGCTTCCTTGACTTCCCACTTAGAAATCTCAAACGGCTTGGCCTGTGACTTCAACTGGCTCACCGAACTCCTCCCGGACACCGTCCGGTTGATGCGATCAACACAGTCACGGACGACCCGGCCCCTTCGCTCCACCCCCATTACAGGGGCTTCTCCACTACTACGAGCCGGTCCGCCGGCGCGTTCCGCATCGGTACTCGGCCCCTTCACGGCACAACCGCTCGGGGTGCTCCCTCTCGCCGCCCCTACCAGAACGAGCTGTATCGGTACGCGCCTTCTCCTGTTCCACATGACCGCGGCAGATCAGGTTCACGTCGTCTCCATGCCGGACACCGCCTGGCCAGTCGGCGGGCTCCCGCCAGGCTTATCCCGGGACGGTTCCAAGCTCCCCGGTTTTGATGTCGTCGGTAATCTTTTCGACACGTCAGCAACGATTCACTTGCGTTCGTCTCCCTGATCCCCACCTGACGCCTGCACGGCGCCTTTTCCTCATCGCTCACCACGACAGTCTTCGGCTAACGCGGCATGAGGCGGTTTGAAGCCTCCCCCCGCAGGGCGACTTCGAAGGGCCAATCCTTCATCGGTCACGCAGCACTGCTTCAAGCAACTCGTCCTACATCGAATTCCCCTCTGCATTCAGGACACACTGGAACAAGATCGAGCATCGGATGTTCTGCCACATCACCGCGAACTGGCGGGGCAGGCCGCTGACCAGCTACCAAATCATCATCGAGACCATCGCCGCCACGACCACCCGCACCGGGCTGTGGATCGGCGCCGAGCTGGACACGGCCAGCCACGACCTGGGCACCGCGGTCGCACCCGCCGAGTTCCACGCCCTGCCGATCACACCCCACGCCTTCCACGGCGACTGGAACTACACCCTGGCACCGCTCCCGCCCCGGCCTGCCGAGGCACTCAAGAGCAGACGACGGATCGATCCCGCCCTGACCACGATGCTCACCGACCCGGCCCTGACCGGAATGCCGCGGCCCGCCTTCGACCGTTTGGTGGCGATCTCGGAGCCGTACTGGGACGCCTTGGCCGAGGCGGCCTTCCAACGACGCTTCCACCGCCCGCGCAGCTACCTCCACCCTCAAACCAGCAGCCTGGACCACTACCACCGCCTCCTGGCTACTCTGTTGCGCCGTCGCGGAGCGATCACCAGCACGCTCCTGGCCCAGCTGCTGGACGTCGGCCGCACCAACCTGTCCAATCAGTTCCAAGACGGCCATCGCCTTCTGGACCTGCACCGTGTCGTCGTCACTCCGCTGCCCGGATCACCCGCCCGCACCCTGGAACAGCTCAAAGCCCGCCTGCGACTCCGCGGAGATCGTTCAGCAGATCCACTCTGACAGTTATTCAGCTACGGCTCCCCGGCCGCACCGAGAACTGCCAGATCGGCGTCTTCGCCGCCTATGCCACCACCCGCGGCCGGGCCCTCGTCGACCGCGAGCTGTACCTTCCCAAGTCCTGGACGGACGCCCGCGACCGCTGCCGCGCAGCGAGGATCCCTGACGAGCGCGCCTTCGCCACCAAGGGCGAACTGGCCAAGGTGATGGTGCTGCGCGCCCTCGCCTCGCCGCTGCCAATCGGCTGGGTCACCGCAGACGCCGCCTACGGGCAGGAAGGGCGCTTCCGACGGCTGCTGGAGCAGTCGGGCGTCGGCTACGTGCTCGCCGTGCCCAAGTCGCAGTTCACTGTGGGCTGTCCTCGCATCCAGGAGTTGTTCGCGCAGGCGCCGACCGAGGCGTGGGAGCCGGTCTCGTGCGGCGACGGTGCGAAAGGGCCGCGTGTCTACCACTGGGCGGCGGTGCGGCTGCCGACCGTCGCAGAGTTCGACTACCAGGGAGAGGTCCCCTACCGGCTGCGGTGGGCGTTGGCCCGCCGCAGTATCAGTAAGCCTGACGAGATCGCCTACTACCTCGCCTACGCGCCACTGGAGACGACCGTGCAGGAGCTGGTGCGCATCGCCGGGACGCGCTGGGCGATCGAGGAGTGCTTCCAGGCCGCGAAGAACGAGTGCGGCCTGGACCAGTACGAGGTCCGCCGCTACGTGGGCTGGTACCGGCACGTCACCTGCGCGATGCTCGCCCTGGCCTTCCTGAGCGTCCAGCGTGCCCACCATCCTGGCCCGGAACCCGCACCCGCGGCCGAGCTTCCCGGGCAGCCCACCGGCCTGGCCCCGGTAGAAGAGGGAAAAGCGCAGGTGGCAGCGGGAATGGGCGCCTTCCGCTGATCCGGCTGACCGTTCCCGCCCTCGCCGGTCTCCTCGCGGCCACCGCCCTGACGGCCCACCACAGCGATGCCTAACACCTCCAGCAGCACCACTGGCGAGCCCTGCACCAGACCCGGGCCACCGTCAGCCACTACCACCGGCGCGGCGATCCCCTGCCCACCCGCCTCCGCCCCTGGCACCAACCCGAGCAGAACCGATCACAACCTCATGATCTGAGGCTGTAGTGCCAGGCCCGCGCCACCCGTATGCAGTAATGCGAACCTGGTCTGCATGCCTGGCGCTGAGGCCCTTGGAACCGAGTCCCCCGACACCGGCGAGCCCTCGTGTCGCACCACCGCGATCGAGTCGAGTGGCACCCTGCCGGTGGACTACGGAAACTAGTGTCTCGTGATCCTGTTTGTGTCAGTTCGCATTGTTGTTGACGAGTTTCTTCACGTTGGTCTGGACGAGTCGGACCTTGGCGAGAACCTCGTCGGCGGTCGCGGTCCAGGTGAAGGGTTTTGC
>NZ_JBQQCE010000558.1:0-5833 GCF_052245645.1 Streptomyces sp. KR55
TTCTGGTCCCAGTCGATCACCGAACCGGTCACCACGCCGGAACGGTCCGACAGCAGGAAGACCACGAAGTCGGCGATCTCGTCCGGTTGGCCGAGCTTGCCCATCGGCAGCCGGGCGGCGGCCTGTTCGCGCCAGTCGTCCCCGGCACCGTGGAAGGTCTTCTGGGTCGCGTCCTCGCCCTCGGTCGCGGTCCAGCCGATGTTCAGGCCGTTGATCCGGATCCGGTCCCAGCGGTGTGCGTGCGCGGCGTTGCGGGTCAGCCCGATGAGCCCGGCCTTGGCAGCGACGTACGGCGCGAGGAACGGCTGTCCGCCGTGTGCGGAGGAGGTGATGATGTTGACGATCGTGCCGGGTGCCTTGCGCGCCACCATGTCGGCGACGGCGGCCTGCATGGCGAAGAAGGGCGCCTTGAGGTTGATCGCGATGTGCTGGTCGAACAGCTCGGGCGTGGTGTCCAGGAGCGTGCCCCGGGACGTCAGCCCCGCGGAGTTGACCAGGCAGTCGATCCGGCCGTACGCGTCGACGACCTCGGCCACGGACGACCTCGCCTGCTCGGCGTCCGCGAGGTCGGCCCGTACGAACATGGCCTTGCCCCCGTCGGTGGCCAGCTCGGCCACCAGAGCCTCACCGGGTTCGGTGCGCCGCCCGGTGATGGCCACGACCGCTCCCTCGCGGACGGCCGCCCGTGCGATGGCCGCGCCGACACCCTGGCTGCCGCCGTTGACCAGGACGACCTTTTCGTCGAGAAGTCCCATGTTTTTCCAGGTCCTTTCAGCTCTGGCGCCGCTCGGCGCCGGCCCGCAGCTCTTCCCGCAGAGCCTCGGGAGCCCATGTCTCGCGCAGCGCGCGCCGTACGACGTCCGCCTGGGAGGGCGGGGCGAGCCCGTCGACCGGCGGGTCGCTGTCGAGGTTCGTGGGGAAGGGGTAGCCCTCGGCGCTCGCAGCGATCACGTTCTCCAGCCACGCCTCGTCCACGCCCTCGGGCCTGCGCTTCAGCAACACCGGGAAAAGCGCGTTCACGACGGCCGCCCGGTCCACCGTCTCCATCGCGCGCCCGAACGCGGAGGACACCTGGAGGAGGTTGGCCATCCGCCGTACGTCCGCGGAGCGGTTCGTGCCGGCGGCGTGGAACAGCGCCGGGTTGAAGAAGACGGCGTCGCCCTTGGCGAGCGGGAGCTGGACGTGGTGCGCCTCGAAGTGCGCCTGGAATTCGGGGAGTCGCCATGCCAGATAACCGGGCTCGTACGTCTGCGAGTACGGCAGGTACATCGTCGGGCCGGACTCCACGGGCATGTCGCCGTGCGCGACCGCGCCCTGGAGGGTGAGCACGGGGGAGAGGCGGTGCACGTGCGCCGGGTAGGCGGCCGCCGTCTCGTTGGAGAGGAAGCCCAGGTGGTAGTCCCGGTGTGCGGTCTGGGCTGCGCCGCCCGGGTTGACCACGTTGACCTGTGACGTGACCTGGTAGCCGGGGCCGAGCCAGGCCTCCGACACGAGCGCCAGGATGTCGTTGGCGTAGTAGTCGGCGAACGCCTCGGGCTCGTACAGGGCCGCCTTCTCCAACGCGTTCCACACCCGGTCGTTGGCGCCGGGCTTCGCGAAGTGGTCACCGGCGCCCGCGCCCGAGGCGCGCTGCTCGGAGATCAGGGCGTCGAAGACGGCGGTGAGCCGGTCGACGACGTCCAGGTCCTCAAAGGCCCGCTGGAAGACCACGATGCCGGGGCCGTCGGAGAGCGCGCGGACCAGCTCGGCCTGGATGTCCCGGCGGCTCCCGTCGCGCAGCCGGTCACTGTCGTACACCAGGACGTTCTGTTCCACGGACGCGGCGTGGGGGTAGTCGGCGGCATCGGTCTTCTGCTCGACCAGCGCGCGGAAGGCGTCGAGGTCACAGTCTTGCTCGGAGAGCCACGAGGTGGAGGACATCGTCGTCCTTTCGGTGACAACGGCGACACAGTGCTGTCATTGTTGTCAGTACAAACCCCTCGAACAACCAGCAGGCAGCCATCAAAAACCCCTCAAGGAGCCGTCCGCATGGGCCACCCCTTCCCCATCCGGGAGATCGCACGTCAGGCAGGCCTGAGCGAGGCCACCGTCGACCGGGTACTGAACGGGCGGGGCGGGGTCCGCGAGAGCACCGCCAGGGAGGTCAAGCAGGCCATCGCCGATCTGGACCGGCAGCGCACCCAGGTCAGACTGGTCGGCCGCACCTTCATGATCGACATCGTGATGCAGACGCCGGAACGGTTCTCCACTGCCGTACGGGCCGCCCTGGAGGCCGAGCTGCCCTCTCTGCATCCTGCCGTCGTACGCTCCCGTTTCCACTTCCGGGAGACCGGCCCGGGGCAGGAGCTGACCGGGACGCTGGACCGGATCGCCCGGCGCGGCTCGCAGGGCGTGATCCTCAAGGCGCCGGACGTCCCCGAGGTCACGGCAGCGGTCACCAGGCTCGCGGAGGCGGGCATACCGGTGGTGACCCTGGTGACGGACCTGCCCGCCACGCCGCGCCTCGCCTACGTCGGCATCGACAACCGGGCGGCGGGAGCGACGGCCGCATACCTCATGGGTCAGTGGCTCGGCGACCGGCCCGGCAATGTGCTCACCAGCCTCAGCAGCGGCTTCTTCCGCAACGAGGAGGAGCGCGAGATGGGCTTCCGCGCCGCCATGCGCGCCCGGCACCCCGACCGCACCCTCGTCGAGATCGCCGAAGGTCAGGGCCTGGACGCCACGCAGTACGACCTGGTGCGCGCCGCTCTGGAACGCGACCCGGACATCCGCGCGGTCTACTCGATCGGCGGCGGCAACATCGCCACCCTCCGGGCCTTCGAGGACCTCGGCCGCGAGTGCGCCGTCTTCGTCGCGCACGACCTCGACCACGACAACACCCGGCTGCTGCGCGAGCACCGCCTGTCCGCGGTACTCCACCACGACCTGCGCCAGGACATGCGGGAGGCCTGCCACATCGTGATGCGCGCCCAGGACGCCCTGCCGCCCACCGGACCGACCCTCCCCTCCGCGATCCAGGTGGTCACGCCCTACAACATGCCACCGCAGGCGACGGCCGTGTGACGCGGCCCGGGCGTGTATCCCCGCTCGGTGGGCCCCGGCTCCCTACCGTCGTGCGCATGTGGAAATCCATCCCGGACGGCGGGCCCGAGCGGTTGGTGGCCCTCGCCGACGGCGTGTTCGCCATCGCCATCACCCTGCTCGTCCTGGATCTCACCGTGCCGCGAGGGCTCGACTCCGCGCAGTACCACGAGGCTCTGCGCGAGCTCCTCCCCGACCTGGGCGCCTACGCGCTCAGCGTGGCGGTGCTCGGCAGCTTCTGGCGCGACCACCGCAGGATCTTCCGCGCCGTCCGGCAGGTCGACGGACAGGTCATCGCACTGGCCGTGCTCGACCTGGGCGTTGCGGCACTGCTGCCCTTCCCCACCAGGCTGATCTCCGACTACGGTGACGAACCCGCCTCGGTCGCCATCTACGCGGCGGCGGTCGCCGCACTCGGTGCCACCCACCTCGCGCTGGTCGTCCTCCTGGCCGCACGCCCCTGGCTGCGCGGCGGGGAGGCCCCCGAGGTGGGCACCGCACTGGACGCCCTCGATCTCGCCACGACGGTGGTGATCTTCCTCCTCACCATCCCGCTGGCTCTGCTCATCGGGCCCGCGGCTGCCTGGTGGTGGCTCGTCCTGATCCCGGCCAAGACCGCGATCGGCCGACGGGCCCGCAAGGCGCGCTGACCGCTCCCCGTCACGCCTGCGCTTCCACAGCGACCCAGGCGCCGCTCTCCGCGGACCGTGCCATCGCGTCCAGTACGGCCGCGCTGTGCACCGCGTCCGACAGCGTGGCGCCGTGCGGTGTGCCCTCGGCGATCGAGCGCAGGAAGCGGTACGCCTCGATGACCTTCAGGTCGTCGTAGCCCATGGCGTTGGCGGCGCCCGGCTGGAAGGCGGCGAACTCACCGTGCCCGGGGCCGACGTACACCGTGCTGATGGGCTGGTCCTGGTAGGTCGTGCCGCGGCTGACCCGCAGCTCGTTCATACGGCGGAAGTCCCAGAACACCGCGCCCCTGGTGCCGTGCACCTCGAAGCCGTAGTTGTTCTGCTCGCCGACCGAGACCCGGCAGGCCTCCAGGACACCGCGGGCGCCCGAGGCGAAGCGGAGCAGACAGTTGACGTAGTCCTCGTTCTCGACCGGGCCGAGCTCACCGCCCGCGGCGCGGGAGTGGCCCGCGGTGGCGCCGGTGGGGCGGGCCCGCTCCGGGACGAAGACCGCCGTGTCGGCGGTGAGCGACGCGATGTCGCCGAGCAGGAAACGGCCCAGGTCCGCGCCGTGCGAGGCCAGGTCGCCCAGCACTCCACTGCCGCCGCGCTCCCGCTCGTACCGCCAGGTCAGCGCGCCCTCGGGATGCGCCGCGTAGTCGCTGAACAGCCGGATGCGGACATGCGTGACCGTGCCGATGTCGCCGGTGGCGATCAGCTCCCGGGCGGCCTCCACGGCGGGCGCGTTGCGGTAGTTGAAGCCGACCGCGCCCTGGACGCCGGCCTCGGCGACCGCGTCGGCGACCGCGCGGGCGTCCTCGGCCGTCAGGCCGACCGGCTTCTCGATCCAGATGTGCTTGCCGGCCTCGGCCATTGCCACGCCGATCTCGCGGTGCAGGAAGTTCGGCGCCGTGATGCTCACCGCTCGCACGCGCGGGTCGGCGGCCACCTCGCGCCAGTCGCGGGTCGCGGAGGCGAAACCGAACTGCTCGGCGGCCTGCTCGGCGCGGCCGGGCACCTCCTCGGCGACCGTCACGAGGTGCGGGCGGAGGGGCAGTTGGGGGTAGTGGTGGGGGAGGCGGGCGTACGCCTGGGTGTGCACCCGGCCCATCCAGCCGAATCCGACGACGGCGACACCGAGCGCATCCACCATGACAGCCCCTCTTTGGACCGGTCCACATTCTGTCCAGGTCACCCTGAGTGGGTCTTCCGCAAGGTGTCAACCCCTTTGACAACCCGGCGCGTCTCATGGAACGGTCCATCCCATGCGACCGCCGACCATCCGTGACGTGGCCGAGCACGCCGGCGTCTCCAAGTCGCTGGTCTCGCTGGTGTTGCGCGGCTCCGGCCAGGTACGGCCCGAGAAGCGGGAGGCCGTACTGCGGGCGGTGCGCGAGCTGGGCTACCGGCCGAACGCCGCCGCCCGCAGCCTCAGCGAGCAGCGCACCCGCACGGTCGGCGTCCTCCTCAACGACCTGCGCAACCCCTGGTTCGTCGATCTCCTCGACGGTCTGAACTCCCTCCTCCACGACAACGGCCTGCACATGCTGCTCGCCGACGCCCGCCTCAACCGCCGCACGGGCCACGACATCACCGGCCCCTTCCTGGACCTGCGGGTCGACGGCCTGATCGTGGTCGGCACCCTGCCCGACCCGGCGGCGCTCGGCACGGTCGCCGACCGCATCCCGCTCGTCGTCGCCGGCGCCCGCGAACCCGTACCGACCGGCGTCGACGTCGTCGCCGGTGACGACGAGCGGGGCACGCGGCTCGTCACCGAGCACCTCATCGGGCTCGGCCACCGCCGCATCGCGCACATCGCGGGCTACGGCGCGGTCGGCGAGCTGCGGCGCCACAGCTTCGAGGCGACGATGCGGGAGCACGGTCTCGCGGACGGCGCGCTCGTCGAAGCCTGCGACATGACGGAGGAGGGCGGCCACCGCGCCGCCGTCCGGCTGCTCGGCCGCCCGGACCGGCCCACCGCCGTCCTCGCCGTCAACGACATCGCCGCCGTCGGCGCCCTGTCGGCGGCCGAGGCGCTGGGCCTGCGGGTCCCGGACGACCTGTCGGTCACCGGCTACGAC
>NZ_JBQQCE010000559.1:0-5828 GCF_052245645.1 Streptomyces sp. KR55
ACCGCGTGCCGGAGGAGGCCGAGGACCTCGGCGGCGGTGCCGGTGTCGAGGGCGCCGGTGGGCTCGTCGGCGAACACCACGTCGGGGCTGGTGACCAGGGCGCGGGCGATGGCCACGCGCTGCTGCTGGCCGCCGGAGAGCTCGCCGGGCCGGCGCCGCGCCTTGTCGGCGAGCCCGACCTGCGCGAGCACCGCGGCCGCCCGGCGGCGGTCCTGACGCTGCCCGGCGAGGCGCAGGGGCAGCAGGACGTTCTGCTCCACGGTCAGCGACGGCAGCAGGTTGAACGCCTGGAAGACGAAGCCGAGGCGGCTGCGGCGGAGCTCGGTGAGCTTGTTCTCGCTCATACCGGTGATCTCCGTACCGCCGAGGCGCACGGATCCCGCCGACGGCCGGTCGAGCCCGGCGGCGCACTGCAGGAAGGTGGACTTGCCGGACCCGGACGGGCCCATGACCGCGGTGAACGTGCCGCGCGGGAGGGCGAGGTCGACGCCCGCGAGGGCGTGCACGGAGCCCGCGCCGCGGCCGTACTGCCTCCGGACACCGCGCAGTTCGACGGCGAGACCGGGTGTGGTGGCCGGGGCCCCCGGTCGGTCGTCCGCCTTCTGCCGCTTGCCGCTTGCCGCTGCGTAGCCTCATGTCCCGTCTCCCTCATCCGTCCACTTCTGCGACGGGGTGGAGAGTGCGGGGACGGCTGCGCGCCGGGCGTCACACCCGGGAGCCAATGTGGAGGTGCTACCGCGGTAGGGGGCGGAGGAGGGGCAGGCCCTACCCTCCGCCGGGGGCTACCGCCCGGGGCCTGGGGGCGGAGCCCGGCCTGCGCCGGAGGCGGGTCGGCCGGGCTGCCGTCGGCGCGGCGTGCATGGGGCTTCGCCCCGTTGCCGCCCTATGCCAGGGTCCGGGGCGCAGCCCCGGCGAGGGAGCCGCTTTGCTGGGTGGGGGCGCCTGCGCCGTCCGGGGTCGTGGAGCGAGCCGCCCCCAACGAGACCGCGACCCGCCCGACGCGGCTCAGGGTGGCCAGCACCAGGGGCCGCAGGCCCCTCCGCCTCCGATGGCGACGTGCTGAGGGTCCCGGGGCGCAGCCTCGGGGAGGGGCTGTCCTACTCGCCCGGGGCTACCAGCCCCGATTCGTACGCGAAGACCACCGCCTGGGCGCGGTCGCGCAGGTCGAGCTTGGTGAGGACGCGGCTCACGTGCGTCTTCACCGTCTGCTCGGCCAGCACCAGCGTCTCCGCGATCTCCGCGTTGGACCGGCCGCGGGCCACCAGGGTGAGGACCTCGGTTTCGCGTTCCGTCAGGGCCTTGAGCCGCAGCGCGGGCTTGCCTCGGGCGGCGGGACGTTGCCGGGCGAAGTCCGCGATGAGGCGGCGCGTCACGGAGGGGGCGAGCAGCGCGTCGCCCGAGGCCACGATGCGTACCGCCGCGATGAGGTCGGCCGGCGGCGCGTCCTTCAGCAGGAAGCCGCTCGCGCCCGCCCGCAGCGCCTCGTAGACGTAGTCGTCGACGTCGAACGTGGTGAGCATCAGGACGCGCGGCCGGTGCTCCCCCACTGCCTGAAGGGCGTGGGCGGTGCCCCCACCGCCCGGCGGGGGCGCGAGGAGGCGGCGCGCGGCCTCCAGGCCGTCCATCTCGGGCATGCGGACGTCCATCAGCACGACGTCGGGATGGGTGCGCCGGCTCAGCTCGACACCCTGCGCACCGTCGGGGGCCTCGCCCACCACGTCGATGTCGCTCTGGGCGGCCAGCAGCGCGGCGAAGCCGGCCCGCACCATGGCCTGGTCGTCGACGATGATGACGCGCGTCGTCACGTGAGGTCCCTTTCGGTCAGTGGGAGTTGTGCGGCGACCCGGAAGCCGCCGTCCGGCAGCGGCCCCGCGTCGAGGGTGCCGCCGGCGAGCCGCACCCGCTCGCGCATACCGACAAGGCCATGCCCGGTGCCGCCCTCCTCGAGCGGCGCGGCGGGCGGCTCGGGCGGCGGCCCGTTGACGACGAGGACGGTGAGCCGCTCCCCGTCCTCCGACACCGACACCTGCGTCGGAGCACCCGGCGCGTGCCGCACGACGTTCGCGAGGGCCTCCTGGACGATGCGGTACGCGGAAAGGCCCACCGCCTCGGGCACGTCGGCGTCGCAGGGGGTGAACTCCACCGGCACGCCCGCCCTTACCGTCGCCTCCGCCAGCTGCCCGATCCGCGTCAGGCCCGGCTGGGGCGCGAGCTCGCCGGGCGCCTCCTCGTTCCGCAGCACGCCGAGGAGCCGTCGCATCTCGCTGAGCGACTCGCGCGCGGTCGCCGCGATGGACGTGAGCTCCTCCTGCACGTCCGGCGGCAGTTCGTTAAGGCGGTACGCCGCGGTGTCCGCCTGCACCGTGATGACGGACATGTGGTGCGCCACCACGTCGTGCAGCTCGCGCGCGATGCGGGCGCGTTCCTCCAGCAGCGTCCGCCGGTCGCGCTCGGCCTCGCTGATCGTCTCCTGCTCGGCCAGCCTGCGCTGCGCCTCGTATCGCTCGCGGAGCGCACCGGCGAGCACGAGTGCGACGCCGCTGAGAATGGTGAGCAGTGCGCTCCTGCCGCTGAATCCGTTGGGCGTGAAAAACCCAAGGCCGACGTTCGCGCCCGCCGTCGCCAGCCACACCAGCAGCAGCGTCCGGCGCGGCTCGCGCAGGCCGAGGGCGAGGCAGAGGCCGACGTACCCGACAATCTCCATGGGCGGGAACGGCCACATGTGCCGCGCTTCGAGGTCGACGGTGAGCAGGGCGAGCGCCCCGGCCACGTCCGCGGCGAAGATCACGTACCAGGCCTGCAGCGGGCGGACGACTGCGAGCAGCAGCGGTGCCGTCTGCGCAACGGCCAGCGCGGTCGCGATGCCGCCGTTCAGGCCGTAGTCGACGCTGAGCACCTGGATGGTGGTGGGCAGCAGGGCGACGCACAGCACGAACGCCACGCCCCACGGCAGCAGCCGTACCCACCGACGCGACGCCCCTGCGAGCAGCGCGCGCGGGGGTTCCTCCTCCGCTGACGTCATGGGCCCCAGCTTATGTGCGGCGGGACGGCGTCAGGAGACGCGCAACTGTCAGGCGGACTCGGCGGAACCGTAGTCACCGGTTCCGCCGGCGGCGAGGTTCGCCAGGCTGTCCGTGCCGGGCGCGAAGTAACTGCTGTGCCCGGACGCGCGCTGGGCCGTGCGCCCAGGCCGACGGCGCCGCCCACGCCATGCATGTCGTGGGCGGCCTGCTGGCCCTGTTGGCCGCCCAATGAGTACAGCGCGAGATCGCCGGAGACCGTTCCCGCCAGAACCACGAGGACGATCAGAGGCGCCGACGCATACCCTTGTCCGGCAAGCGCGGCGCACGCGATGACCAGGGAACCGTTCGGCAGCAGAGGAGCCGCGGTGGCGAGGAAGAGGAGCAGGTAGCCCCAACTGGGCACATGCTCGGCCGCTGCCAGCAATTCGGGTGTCTCCATCGCCGTTGTCCCCCTGTGTTCTTGAGGCGCGGCCATGATCAGCCTCTGTTCTCCACTCTGCGGGCCAGAAGAGAGACTGACCATGGGGCGTCCCCGATGCCGGTGGTGCGGTACTCCGCACCGACCCGTCGTCGTCAACGACCGGGCGCCCCCTACCCACCTGCTCCATCCGCGGGCAGGAGAGAACCGCAGGGCGTGGAATGCCGTTGGGAAGCCGTTCGCCGTCCCGGACGGATGAGCAGGGCCAGGACGAGTGCGACAACACAGCACACTCCGATGAGCACGAACACCTGTGTATAAGCACCTTGCGTACTGGGGTGCGCCGGCGTATGGCCACCATCGGCAACTCCGCGGACAAGCCGCCGAGGAACGCTTCAACGCGACCTTTTACGCCTGCTGGCCGAATCCGGAGCAGCGCCGACTCATCGGATGTCGGCGCGCAGCGGTTCTCCCACTTCGTGCATGTGCCGTAGGGCCTGACGGTAGGAGTCGATGAGGCCGGTCTCCGCGTAGGGGATACCGAGGTCGCGGCAGTGGGCCTTCACCATGGACTGGGCGAGCCTCAAGTGGGGGCGGGGCATGCTGGGGAACAGGTGGTGCTCAATCTGGTAGTTGAGGCCGCCGAGGAACCAGTCGGTGAGGACGCTGCCCCTGATATTGCGGGACGTGAGGACCTGGCGTCGCAGGTGTCCCCACTTTTCGCCGTCAGGGTCGGGCATGTCCATCCCCTTGTGGTTGGGCGCGAAGGCCATGCCCAGGTGCAGCCCGAACAGGGCTTGATGGAGCGCGGCGAAGACGAGTGCGTGCGCGAGCGGCATGGTCGTCAGGAGCAGGGTGACGTACCCGGCGATGTGGGCGATAAGGAGCGCGCCCTCCACCAGGCGCTCGCGGCCGGTCTGGCGGCGCAGGTCCTGGAAGCCGTAGAGCTTCAGGGCGAGGCCTTCGAGGAGGGTGAGGGGGAAGAAGAGCCATGCCTGGTGGCGGGTGAGCCAGCCGCGGAAGCCCGTGCGGGTGGCGGCCTGCTTGCTGGTGAAGACGAGGACGTCGGCGGCGACGTCAGGGTCCTTGTCGATGTGATTGGGGTTGGCGTGATGGCGGTTGTGCTTGTCGTTCCACCACGCGTAGCTCATGCCGAGCAGCAGGTTGCCGTGGATGAGCCCGATGCGGCGGTTCGTGACGCGGTTGCCGCTGATCTGGGCATGGCCCGCGTCGTGGCCGATGAACGCCGTGCGAGCACACAGGACGGCGAGGACGGGGGCGAGAGCGAGTACCCACCACGAATCGCCGATGAGTGCCATGCCAGTGACGACGGCGGCCAAGCTGAGCGCGTTGGTCACTATGGTGCGTGCGTACCAGCCGGTGCGCCGATCGAGTAGCTCCTGTCCCTTGACGTCGCGCAGCAGGGGCGTGAACTCGCTGCCCGTGTCCGGTGGGGATTGCCTCGCGGTGGCCTTCTCGGGGTGTGGCAGAGCGGTTTCGCCGGCCAAGGACATGGTTGTACTCCGGTGTTCGGTGGATGGTGTTGATGCGGCGCGTGGCTCGTCAGCCCGGCCTAAAGAACGTACGGATCCAGGGTGTTGGTGGGCCATGGAGCCATCACCCGGCCGATCCGGGGGGGATCCTTCACGCTGAAGGGGGGTATCCGCACGCGGCGCGGCGCAGGGTGTCGTGGTGCACGGTTTTGTTTGGCTCTCCGAGGTGCTTCGTGCCATCGGTGACGAAGCGGCGGGACGTGCCGGCCGCGGCCTGTGAACGGAGCGCCGGGCCAGCTGCCCACCGGCGGGTCGTCGTGCGGAGGCGAGTGTCCGTGCGGCGGCCCGGACCGCGGTGATACGGCGGTGCGTATACATCGCTCACGCCGCCAGCGCGAAGTAGGCGAAGCCCGCCGCCAGCACGCCCGCCGCCGCGCGGCGGGTCGTGCCGGTGCGGTCCCACGGGGTCTCCAGGGGCTGGGCGAACTTCGCGATCGCCACGAGCAGCCCCGCGAAGAGCGGCATCCAGGCCATCCGCGCCAGGATCCATCCGGCCGTGTCCGGCGCGGTGGTCAGGCCGGGGATCTCGCCGAAGTACGAGGCGGGGACCGCGGCGGCGAGCATCGCCGTCTGGTGCCAGCACAGGATCGTCATCGCCGACAGGTTGATGATCACCACCGGGGTCCACAGGGCGGGGCGCCGGAGCAGCCGGGCCAGCCGGTCGCGCAGCAGGATCGCCGCACCGGACTGGGCGGCCGCGAGCGCCAGGACCAGCAGGGACGGCGGGTGGGAGTTGGTCCGGGACGCGCCGGGCACGCCCACCATCGACGCCGGGTAGTGGAAGGCGAGCAGCAGGGTGGCGAACAGGGCCGCGCCGCCCGAGAACAGCAGCCA
>NZ_JBQQCE010000056.1:0-30404 GCF_052245645.1 Streptomyces sp. KR55
GTCTCGTGCAGCGGGTCGGTTTCCTCGACGGCTACGAGATCTACGCGAGCGTCGCCCTGGTGGTGCTGGCGTTCGCCCTGTTCGCCGCCGCGGAGAGCCGGAAGTCCGGCTGAGGGCCGGGCAGCGCCTCGGCACGCGAGGTTAACTTCCCGAAAACTCATCGGACTTGACGGGAAAATCTCGGGATTGTCATTGACATGCCATGCTCTACGCGCGTCACTATGGGGGCATGAGATTCCCCCCACGCGCCACTCGGATCGGCGCCGCAGCCGCTCTCCTGTCCGCCCTGTTCGTGGGCGGCACCGTCACCGCCACGCCGGCGGCCGCCGCGGTCGGCAGCATCTGCTACAGCGACCTGCCCTCGCAGGCGTACGACACCCTCGAGCTGATCGAGGCCGGCGGCCCCTTCCCCTACGAACAGGACGGCACCGTCTTCCAGAACCGGGAAGGCATCCTGCCCAGCCAGTCCTCCGGCTACTACCACGAGTACACCGTGATCACGCCGGGCTCCTCCACGCGCGGTGCGCGCCGCATCGTCACCGGTGAGGAGTACCAGGAGGACTACTACACGGCGGACCACTACGCCTCGTTCGACCTGATCGACTACGACTGCTGAGTCCCCCACGACTCAGTCCGAGGAACGGTGCAACCCGCCCCGGAAGGGCCGGGTCCCTGACCGCAGAACCCCTTGCCCCGCGTACCCCCCACCTCACCTGTGGACGCGGGGCAAGGCGCGTTCTGCCACATTGTGTCACACCGTGTTGCTGCAAGCGTCCGCTCCGCAGCACCGATGTCATCCATGCCCTGTCAGTCCATGGTTGAGCGCCACATGGATCGGGCGGCTCCGTTCATGGACGTTGGTGCTGGTTGAAAGGCCTGCACGAGTGGGAGCTTGAGATGACGGAAGTAACCGTGCCCGACCTGCGAGGAAAGCTCGCCGTGGTGACCGGGGCCAGCGACGGCATCGGACTGGAGCTGGCCGAACGGCTCGCTCGCGCCGGCGCCGAACTTGTCCTGCCGGTGCGCAACGCCTCCAAAGGTGCCGCCGCGCTGGAACGCATCCGTGTGAACGTGCCCGAGGCGCAGGCCTCCACACGCGTCCTCGACCTGGCTTCCCTCGCCTCGGTCGAAACCCTCTCCGACACGCTGAACGCGGAAGGCAGACCGATCCACTTGCTGATCAACAATGCCGGCGTGATGGCGCCGCCGGTCCGACACACCACAGAGGACGGGTACGAGCTGCAGTTCGGCACCAACCATCTCGGCCATGTGGCGCTCACCGGGCGTCTGATGCCCTTGCTGCGCGCCGGTCAGGCTCGGGTGACCACCGTGACCAGTAGCGCCGCACGCGGCGGCAGGATCAACTGGGACGATCTGCAGAGCGAGCAGCGTTACTCGCCGGTGCGGGCCTACAACCTGTCCAAGCTGGCCAACCTGTTGTTCGCCCTCGAGCTGAACCGCCTGAGTACAGCAGGCGAATGGGGCATCGTCAGCAACGCCGCTCACCCCGGTACGACACTGACCAACCTCTACGCATCCGGGCCCAACCTCGGACGCACCCGCCCCGCACCTCATGAGGCGATCATGAAGCGGCTCGCACGCTGGGGTGTGTTCGTGCAATCCGTCGACGCCGGCGTGCTTCCCCTGCTGTACGCGGCCACGAGCCGTGACGCACGGGGCGGGTGCCTGTACGGCCCTGACGGTCTGGGGCAGTTCACCGGCAGCCCCACACAGCTGGCGATCTACAAGTCGGCCCGGAACGAGGCCGACGCAGCCCGGCTCTGGCAGATCTCCGAGCGTCTAACAGGCGTCACGTTCGCGGCCGTCTGAGGCAGTCGGCCCGTTCACCGGGACGTGTCACATTCTGGCGGGCTGTCCGGTCAGTGGTGTGTATCCGCAACTCGGCTAGGAGATCGCCATGGATTCGCGTGTCAACTACTTCGGCAATTCCCTCGCGAACAAGGTGCTGAAGCACATCAACTCGGCGAGCAAGGTGCTGTCGGACTCGGGGCTGCCCGCCGCCACCCAGGAGCTGGTGAAGATCCGCGCCAGCCAGATCAACGGGTGCGGTTTCTGCACCGACATGCACACCAAGGACGCCGCCGCGGCCGGTGAGACGTCGGTACGCCTCAACCTGGTCGCCGCCTGGCGGGAGGCCACGGTCTTCACCGAGGCGGAGCGCGCCGCGCTGGAGCTGGCGGAGCAGGGGACCCGGATCGCGGACGCGGCCGGCGGGGTCACCGACGAGGCCTGGGCGAACGCCGCCAAGTACTACGACGAGGACCAGCTCGTGGCGCTGATCTCCCTCATCGCCGTCATCAACTCCTACAACCGCATCAACGTCATCAACCAGCAGCCCGCCGGCAGCTACCGGCCCGGCCAGTTCGGCTGACCCAGGACAACCGGCCCGGCCACACACATGCCGTCCGTCTCCGCGTCGCCCCGGCCTACGGCGCGGAGACGGTCTTCCGGCGCGATTCGCGCGGAAATCCGGCCGTCGTCTTCGAACTGTTCAGCCGGTGACCGGGGCACACAAGCTGCCGCCACAGCTCCTGGCCGGTGTCAGCTGTCACATCCGCCGGGGAGCCTCGTTCTTTGTTCACGAGCGTTGTTCATTCACCGTACGCAAGGAGTGCTGAAGATGTCGTACCCGGAGCAGGTGTACTGGGGAGAGAGCGGCGAGGTCAGCGCCGATTTCCGTCCGGCGAGCACCCCGCCCGAACTCGGCGAGGCGGGCAAGGACGCCATTCACTACCTGGCGACCACGACTACCACACGGGGTGAGTTCGGGCTCTACCGAGTCGAGATGAGGGCGAGGGCCGGCGGCCCCAAGACCCACTTCCACAAGACCATCTCGGAGTCCTTCTACATTCTGGAAGGCACCGTCCGTCTCTTCGACGGAGACAAGTGGATCGATGCGCAGAAGGGCGACTTCCTGCACGTGCCGCAGGGCGGACTGCACGCCTTCCGCAACGACTCCGACGCCCCGGCCGAAATGCTGCTGCTCTTCACCCCGGGCGCACCGCGCGAGGAGTACTTCGAGAAGGTGTCGCAGCTGGCCCACGCCACGGATGAAGAGCGCGCCAGGTTCTTCGACAAGCACGACTCGTACTTCGTGGAGTGACGAGCTGATGCACCGTGCCGGTCGACGACCGAGGCGCTGTCAGCCGTCGGAACGTGGCTCGGCGGCCTCACTGCAGGCGGGTCACGGTCAGGCTCTTCGGGTCCCCGCCTGCGCCGCGCAGGGTGATGTCGAACAACAGCTGTCCTTCACGGGGACGCAGGGTGGCCGAGTGCCCGGGGGTGATCTCCCGTTCCCCGCCCTGGACGCGGACGCCCTGCCTGGGCCCGTGGATGACGGTCACGTACACCATGGAGGGACCGGTGTTGCGTACCGTCACGGCCTTCGTCGGCACGCACCGGCCGCCTCCGGCCGCTGCGGTGGGGCAGACGTGGCGCAAGTCTCCGAATCCGTACGTTCCACAGGAGAGCTCCAGATCCTGCCCGAGCGTGGAGCGGCAGGTGCGACCGACGCTTACGCGGTCGCTCTGGTCCGGTTCCGCATCATGGCGGACGGCCAGGCCGGTGGCCGCCACGGCGAGTACTGCTGAGCCCACCAACGCGCCCAAGAACAGGCGGCCTTGCAGCCGTCGCCCTTGCGTGCCGTCGGCATCGAACGGTGTGATCGTGTGTCTTGGTCCCATGACTCCAGTGATGACCGAGTGCGCTGTGGATCTGTGACACGGTGGCCGGCCGCGTTACGTCGAGCAGTGTCACAACAACAGTGTGAGCCCTGTCCTAGGTGTGGTGGACGGCTGACTTCACCGTCACCGTCATCGACATGAAGACACCAGTGGGGTCACCGACCCCCCGACGGAAAGAGACCCGGATGAGAGTCGTTGTTGCGGGAGGCACCGGGCTGATCGGTTCCAGGACTGTTGCCAGGCTCCGGGACCACGGTATGGAGGTGGTGTCCGTATCGCGCGGGGAGGGCGTCGACATCATCACCGGAGAAGGTCTCGCCGAGGCCCTGCGGGGCGCCGAGGTCGTGGTGGACGTCACCGACGCACCCGCACGTACGGAGAAGGCGAGCGTGGACTTCTTCGGCACCGCCACGGCCACCCTTGTGGAGGCCGCGGCGGCGGCAGGTGCCGAGCATTACGTGGTTCTGTCCGTCGTGGGCGCCGAGCGGCTGAAGTCGGGGTACTTCCGTGCGAAGCTGCTGCAGGAGGACCAGGTGCGGCGTTCGCCGATTCCCTTCTCCTCGATCGTGCGCGCCACGCCGTTCTTCGAATCCGTCGAGACCACGGCGCTGATGAACACGTATGCGGACGGTGTGCACGTCGCGCCCGTCCTGCTGCGTCCCGTGTCGGCGAACGATGTCGCCGCTGCGGTTGCTCATGTCGCCGTGGGAGTGCCGCTGGCCGGCATTCTCCAGGTCGCCGGCCCGGAGGAACACCGTCTCGACGACCTCGCCGCGAAGCTGCTGGCCGCGCGGGGTGACACGCGTGATGTCGTCGCAGATGCGCATGCCCCCTTCTTCGGTGCGGAGATCGGGGAACGGACGCTGCTTCCCGCGCCGGACGCCCACCTGGGGCACGAAACGTTCGCCCAGTGGCTCGCCCGCCGGTGACCCACTCCGCGTGATGCGCGCCTTCACCGCACTCATCACCGCGCGTATCACTGTGTACCGCACCGGCCACCGGCATCTGCGAACCGGTCCCGCGCAAGCTGTCACAAATACACCGCATAGTCTGTCTTGCTGTTATGCGGCCTGTTGTATCCAGAGAATCCACCGTTCGCACGCTGCGGGACGACTATGCGGTCAGCGCCGAGTTCTACGACATTCTGCAGGGCCGGCAGGACGCCATACGGGTCCGTCGCCTCTACAGCCGCGATGTCGCGAACGCCCGTCTCGGAGTGCTGGATGTCGGTGCCGGCACCGGCTGTGTCACGTTGATGAGTCTGCTGGCATCCCGGGTCGGCGTGCACGCCGTCGAGCCTGCACGCGCCATGCGCACACCGCTGATGACGCGCCTCGCCTCCCTCCCCGCTGAGCTGAGGGAGCGGGTCACTGTTCACCCTCATACGCTTGACGAGGCGGGACTGCATGGGATCGCGGACGTGGCCGTCTGCCACAACACGATCGCCTCTCTGGCACCCGCCGCACGGGGTGCTCTTTGGCCGGCCCTCGCACAGGCGCTCGTTCCCGGCGGTTCACTGCTCCTTCAGCTCCCGCCCGCTCACCTTCCGGATGAGGAAACCGTGCGTGTCCTGCCGGGTCAGAGAGTCGGGCAGCACGAGTACGGAGGACGCATGGTGCTGTCGGCCGACAGGGGCCGGATCCACACACGTTTCGACTATTGGGTGCGCGGGGCGGAGGGTGGTGTCCTGCAGGAGCACACCGAGACATTCTGGATGTGGCCGGCCTCTCGCGCCGAGATCGCCGGCGACCTGGCAGAGCACGGGTTCGTCCCGCTGCCCGGACGGGACGATCCGGCCGTGCTCGCGCTGACCCTCACTCAGTGGTGAGCGCCCCTTCATGCAGCGCCCGCAACCAGGGCATCGGCCGCCGGACGGGAGAGGCACCGGATGGGTGACGCGGGAGCCACGGGTGCCCGGGACAGTCCGCAGGAACACAATGAGTAACACTGAAATTCCACAATGCTGGCATCGGCGTGTGTCCTACCACGGCCGTATCCGCACGCTGCTGCGGCGGCTTGTAACATGGTGGCCTCGAAGCCTGAAGGGACGACCGTGCACGCTGGTGATGACGCTGACTCCCTTGAGCAGGCGACGAGGGAATTCCTCGCGGCGCGCCCGCAGCTCTTCGGCATCGCGTACCGCATCCTCGGCAGCGCGGTGGAAGCCGAGGACATCGTCCAGGAGGCATGGCTGCGGTGGCAGAACACGGACCGCACGGACATCGTCGAGCCGGCGGCCTTTCTGACCACCGTCACCGCACGGCTGGCCATCAACTTGGCCCAGTCCGCCCGGGTGCGGCGGGAGTCGTACATCGGGCCGTGGCTTCCCGAGCCGGTCGACACCGCTGGGGACCCTCAGCTGGGGGCGGAACGGGCCGAGGCGCTCGAGCTGGCGGTTCTCTTCCTCCTCGAGAAGCTGAACCCGGTGGAACGGGCGGCCTATGTCCTGAGAGAAGCCTTCGACTACCCCTACAAGCAGGTCGCGGACATCCTGGAAACGAGCGAGGCCAACACTCGCCAGCTGGTGAGCCGTGCACGCAAGCACCTGGCCTCCGAGCGCAGGGAGCGCGTCAGCCCGGCTGATCACAAACGGCTGCTGGAGGTGTTCCTCGCCGCCGCGCAGACGGGCAATCTGGCGGTGCTCGAGGACGTCCTCGCCGCGGACGTCGTCAGCTGGGCCGACGGCGGCGGGCTGCGCGGCGCGTCGAAGATCCCGGTCGTCGGACGTACGCGCGTCTCCAAGTACCTCGCGGCGTTCGCGCCCCGGTTCTGGCCCCAGGCGGACATTCGGTGGGTCGAGGCCAATGGACGGCCGGCCGTCCTTGTCTCCGCCGACGGGAACGCCGTGGCCCTGCTGTCCGTCGACGCGTCCGCCGAGGGGATCGACCGGATCATGTGGGTGATGAATCCGGCCAAGCTGCTGCCCTACGTGGCGTCCCTGAGCGCCTGAGACCTCCCGCAGCAGTCGGTGGAGTGGGTCCTGGCCGTGTCACAAGAGGGGTGACTTGCCGGTCTACCAGTTATCCGGAACCCAGGGTTCTCCCAGACTTGAAGGACACACGACATGACGATGGTCATGAGCGGCAGGGTGGCCCTTGCCCGCGGACGGGTGTGCTGCCCCACCCGCCAGGCAAGAACACCCACAGAGGCCGGCTCCTCCCCCTCCACCGCCTTGCCCGCTCTGTGCGGGCCGGGGAGGTCCTGCCCGGGCGGACACCGCGACGACACCGGAGTCATGCTGTGAACGACCAGATCAAGTTGCCCAATCTGTCCACCGACAAGGACTTCGACGGGGAGTCCTTCTCCCCCATCTACTCCACGACCGTGACCGTCAGCGGCGGCACTGCCGCGCACGGGCGAGCCACCGGGAGAGCACGGTCGGCCGACGGGGCCCTGGACCTCGACCTGCGCATGCCCGCCGAGCTCGGCGGGGACGGTCAGGGAAACAACCCCGAGCAGTTGTTCGCCGCCGGCTTCGCGGCCTGCTATCACGGGGCCCTGAGTCTGGTGGCGCGGCGGGAGGGACTCGATCCTGCCGCAATCTCCGTGGAGGCGACCGTGGCGTTCGGGCGGGATCCGGAAGACGGCGGCTATCTGCTGCACGTCGACCTGGTGGTCAGGTGGCCAGGCGTCACTTCGGAGATCGCCGCTCCCCTCCTGGAGAAGGCCGAATCGCTGTGCCCCTACGCCAAGATGGCCTGGCAGGGAACGCCGACAACCATCATGTTGGCTTCCTAGCCCCACATTCAGGGCGATGCGCTGCCGAAGTGACCTCACTTCGGCAGCGCATCGCCCTGTGGAGTCGGCCGGTCAGCGGACCGACCGTGCTGCCTTCTGAATGAGCTGGGCGACCTCATCGGGGCGGGAGACGCTCACCGCGTGCGATGCACGGACTTCCACCGTGTGGGCCTTGGCGCGCTCGGCCATGTAGGTCTGAGCCTTCGGCGGGATGTTGAGGTCCTCGGTGGCCACCAGGACCCAGGACGGAATGGTCTTCCAGGCGGGCTCGGAGGCACCCTCCTCCAGAGCGGCACTGGTCACCGGACGCTGGGTGACCGCCATGAGGTCGGTGGTGTTCTCCGGGACATCCGCGGCGAACTGGTCGTGGAACTTGGCCTGTTCGATGTAGAGATCCGCGCCCTGGGAACCGTCGGGCAGGGTGATCGGGACGGGGCGCAGGGCTTCGCCGAGCGTGCTGCCGGGGAACTTGGCCGCCAGCTCACCAGCGCTCTCCCCCTTCGCCGGGAGGAACGCGGCGATGTAGACCAGTGCCTTGACGTTGTCGGCACCGTGCGCGGCGTTGCTGATGACCGCTCCACCGTAGGAGTGGCCGGCCAGCACGACGGGCCCGTCGATGCCGGCCAGGAGGTCCTTGAGGTAGGCGGCATCGCTGGACAGCCCGCGCAGCGGATTGGCCGCGGCCACCACCGGATAGCCCTCCCGCTTCAGCTTCTTCACGACACCGTTCCAGCTGGTGGAGTCGGCGAATGCGCCGTGGACGAGAACCACGGTCGGCTTACGGCCGTGCGGGGAGGAACCCTTGCCCGCGCTCGCGGGAGCGACCGAGGTGGCAAGGAGAGCAGCGGCAATGGTCGCCGTGGCCATGAGGGAGAGCGGAGTGCGCGCACGTCGGTAGAGAGAACGGCGGTTCATGACAGGCCTTTCGAAGAAGGTGTGGGTTCAGTGGAGGCAAGAGGTGGGGCAGGCCCGGTGCGGTCGATCTGGACTGCCGGCCGTGCGTCAGCCGGTGTGGAGCGCGGTGCGCAGGGTGTGAATGGCCTGCTGCATCGCGGCAGTGGCGGCCTGCGTGGAACGGACGGCGTTCAGCATCAGGAAGTCGTGCAGGACGCCGTTGTAGCGGACGCTGGTCGTGGGAACGCCGGCCTGTGTCAGCTTGCGGGCGTACGCCTCGCCCTCGTCCCGGAGTACGTCGTTCTCGTCGACGATGACGAGCGCGGGCGGCAGCCCCTGAAGCTCCTCCAGGTTCGCCCGCAGCGGCGACGCCGTGATCTCGGCCCGCTGGGCGGGGTCGGTGGTGTAGGAGTCCCAGAACCAGGCCATGCCCTTCGCGGTCAGGTGGGGGCCGTCCGCGAACTCCCGGTAGCTGTCGGTGTCCTGGGCGGCGTCCGTGACCGGGTAGTACAGCGACTGGTGCACGAAGGACACATCGCCGCGCTGCTTGGCCATGATGGTCAGCGCCGCGGTCATGTTGCCGCCGACGGAGTCGCCGGCCACAGCCATGCGAGAGGCGTCCAGGCCCTCCTGGGCACCATTCGCCGTGATCCACCGTGCCGTCGCGTACGCCTGCTCGATGGCCACCGGGTACTTGGCCTCCGGGGAACGGTCGTACTCGACGAACACCACGGCAGCGTCCGCGCCGACGGCCAGTTCGCGTACGAGGCGATCATGCGTTCCCGCGTTTCCGAGAACCCAGCCTCCGCCGTGCACGTAGAGGACGACCGGCAGCGTGCCCTGAGCGTCGACGGGCTTGACGATGCGGACCCGCACATCGCCGACCTCGGCAGGTACGGTGATCCACTTTTCCTGCACGTCGGGCTTCTCGACAGGCGCCGCCTGGAGATCATCGAGGACCTTCCGAGCGCCTTCGGGGCCGAGTTCGTACAGGAAAGGCGGGTTGGCCGTTGCCTCCGCGATCTTCTGCGCGGCGGGCTCGAGAATGGGTTTGTTCACGATGTGCTCCTTGGGTTGGCGGGCGTGTGTGTTGTTTTCACCCTTACGACAGAGCATCCATGCAATGTGTGACATAAGTTGATGACAGCTTTTATTTCCGTGGTTCAGCGCTCCGCGTCGCTTCCGGCCGGCGTACGAGCCCGGCTGAGCGAGCCGACTGCGTGAGACCTGCCGCATCCGCCGGGTACTCGCCTTCCATGGCGAGGCGCGGTCGTGGCCCACCGGGCCGCTGCCGCGGCCCTGGTCGGGTTGATGTCACACGATCCATGTCTGTCCGGTCTGAGTTGTCGAGCGGACGAAGACAGAGTGCCGCGGCAGTTGCGTGGTGGTGTGGGAGAGGGAGGATGCCGTATGGACCGTGGCGATGACTCGCTACCGATCACGGAGCTGCTCGACGAGCGGCGGCACCTGCTCGATGTCGCCTACTGGATGCTGGGCAACAGTGCGGAGGCCGAGAGTGTCATAGACGCAACCTACCGGCGCTGGTACGCCCTGTCCGACCCGGTACGCGCCCGGATCACGACGCCGCGCTCCTGGCTGGCGAAAGTGGCCGGCAGTATCTGCCTGGCCCGCCTGGCCCTGCCCGACCGCAACACACCCCGCACCGGCCAGGACCACACAACCCGCGCCGCACCCCCGGCCGCCGAAACCCCCGGGACGCTGGAGCAACAGATCAGCGGGGTGTTGCTGGACGCGCTGGAAGCCCTGTCCCCCGCCGAGCGGGCGGCGTTCGTCCTCAACGACGTCTTCGGCATGGCCCCGGGCGCGGTCGCCGACATCGTGCGCCAGAGCGAACCGGAATGCGCCGAACTGGCCGACCGCGCCCGCCGCAGCCTGCGCGCCCGCCGCGCACGGCCCACCCCACCCCAGCAGCACGACGCCCTGGCCCGCGCCCTCCACCAGGCCTGCACCACCCAGGACGAAGCCCTCCTGGCCTCACTCCTCGCCCCCGACGCCACGGCCTTCTTCGACGGCGGCGGCAAGGTCAGGGCCCTGGTCAAACCCGTCCACGGCAACACCCACGTCGCCCGCAGCCTGCTCACCCTCCTCACCCGTCACCCCCGCACCGCCCTCGACACCCACTCCGTCAACGGACGCACCGGCCTCCTCGTACGTTACGACCACCAAGTCGTCGCCATCATCAGCCTCGACATCGCGGGCCCCCACATCGTCCAAGTCTGGATCATCCTCAACCCCGACAAACTCCGCACCTGGAACCGACCCAGCGCTCCTCCCGACCCGCGAAGGCCGCACAACAGCTCGCCCGGGCGACCCGGGGATTGAGGCCGCCGGCAGCGGCGCTTCCGCGACGAACGGGCCGACCGAACGCGGGGCGGAAATTCGGTACGGCAAACCTGTCACAGAGCGGGGATCCACCCGGTCAATGAAGCGGACGCGATCGGAACAGCTGTTACTCGGAGGAACGGAGACAGCAGGATCATGGATCTCGAGTCACCCCCCGCGGAAAGCACCCTGGACGATGCCGTTGCTGTCTTCGTGGAGCTCCGTCCACGTCTCTTCGGCATCGCATACCGTGTGCTGGGAAGCGCGGTTGAGGCTGAAGACGTGGTTCAGGAAGTCTGGCTGCGCTGGCAGAGAACCGACCGCTCGGTGGTGGTCAGCCCCGTGGCCTTTCTGTCGAGTACGACCACCAGGCTGGCCATCAACGTGGCTCAGTCGGCCCGTGTGCGCCGCGAAACCTACATCGGCCCGTGGCTTCCCGAGCCCGTGGACACAAGCACCGATCCCGAGCTGGGCGCACAGCGGGCCGAAGCCCTGGAATTTGCGCTGCTCCTCATCCTGGAGAAGCTGACTCCCACGGAGCGGGCCGCATACGTTCTACGAGAGGCGTTCGACTACGCCTATGCCGAGATCGCGGAAATGCTCCAGCTCAGTCTCGTCAATGTCCGGAAGATCGTGAGCCGGGCCCGCAAGCATCTCGCGGCCGACCAGCGGGAGACCGTGGACACGGCGGTGCACCGACAACTTCTGGAAGCCTTCGTCTCGGCAGCGCAGACGGGGAATGTCGCCTCACTGGAGGCCCTCCTCACGCCGGATGCCGTCAGCCTGTCCGACGGCAACGGCATCCGGGGCGCCGCTCGCGTCCCCGTTCTGGGCCGTGCTCGCGTGGCGAACCTGGCGACGGCCACTCGGCGATTCTGGGGCGTGGTGGACGTCCGCCCCGTGGAGGCCAACGGACGCAGCGGCGTGCTGCTCTACCGGGACGGCCGGCCCGCGACCTTCATGACGATAGCGGCCTCGCAGGAAGGCATTCACCAGGTGATGTGGGTGTTCAACCCGAGCAAGATCGCCGCGTTCATCGACTCGCGTTCCCACTACACCACGGTGCCCGGCACCTGATCACGAACTGTGGCCGCACGACCTTCGCACCCATGCAGGGCTACGCCTGCCAGCCTGCTGTCGCAGTAGCGCGCTTCTGCCACTGCCGCACACTCGGACCGTTCGGCTGCCACCGGTCGCAGAACTGCCGCAGCGCCTCGCATCTGGTCAGCATGGCGGCCCTGCGGACCGGCCAGGGCGGCACCTCCCCGCCGTAGGCCCGGAAGAAGTGGCCGAGTGCGTGGCGGTACTCGGGGTGGTGCATCCGCACGATCCACTCGCACCAGGCCAGATCCTCGACCGGATCCCCGCAGTGCGCGAACTCCCAGTCGACCACTGCGGTGACCTGGAAGGTGTCGGGGTCGAGCAGCACGTTGTTGGGGCCGAAGTCGCCGTGCACGAGCACCTTGCCCGCCCTGTGCGCGCCCTCCGTCAGCACGCTCGGTGCGGTTCCGTGGATACGGCGCAACAACTCCCCGCAGCTCGCCAGGACCGCCTCAGCTCGACCGGCGTCCAGGAGTTCCTGGCCGGGCACGCCGGGCACGAAGCCGAGCGTAAGGGTGGCCGCGGTCGCTGCGCGCACCGGCGGCACGGGCAACCGGCCCTGGAGCCGGGTCAGCAGTGCGTGTTCGCGACGGAGCCTGAGTTCGGCATCGGGACCCTCGTAGGCCTTCTCCACGATGGCACCGTCGCCGACGGTGCGGTTGGTGTAGCCGTGCTTCAGCGGACGCATCCCCCGATCATCAGACACGGGCAGCGCTCCGGCTACGCGCTGCCGCCCATAGTCACTTGACTGATGCTTCAGGTCTCAACCGGCGCCCAGACTTCTGGCAACCCGATGTACCGGTCGGATACCGATCAGTAATCCTCGGGGCAGGAAGTGGGAAGGGATGAATCGATGACCGGGAAGGCCTCCGACACCGATGACGAGCGCGGGTTTGCTCACATAGAGCACAGCTACCCACAGGCTGTCCGGGCGGGGTGGGTGGACGATCAACCCGAGCCTGTGACGTGCCGGACGGTCGTGCGTCTCATCAGAGGGCAGAGGTATCTGCCGGTGGTAACAGAATTCCACTACGACGGTGCCGATCCGTATTCAGTGTGCGTGATATTCAATGCGCACACCGATATGACCGTCGAGTGGACATTCGGACGCGAGCTCCTGTTGTCCGGCCAGAGAGGGCTCAGCGGCGCCGGTGACGTCCAGATCTGGCCTTCCGAAATCCACGGTTCCGGCGTGGTTTTCATCTCGTTGCGCTCGGGTGCAGAAATGGACGTTGTGGCCGCGCCGGCAAAGGTGATCGACGCGTTCCTCGAGCGCACCCTGGAACTTGTACCTCTGGGAGAAGAAGAACGTCACTTGGGTATCGACAGCCCCGTCAGTCAGCTGCTGGACGAAATATGACGAGACCATCTGCGTGACTCCGTGTCGTGCACGATCACTCGCCGTGCGACGAGTCGTCCGTGCACCGCTCAACCGATGGTGAACACCCATCTGCTGCGAGAAATCGCCGGACGGGTAGCATGTGGCGCGAAGTAAGCCGTTTTCGGAGGAATCTCCACATGCTCACCCCGCTGCCCATCGTGCCGACGACCGGACACCCGGCGAGGCCCGCACGCGCGCGATGATCGGCCGTGATGAGGAGCTACGCAGCCTGCGCAGGCTGCTGACGGACGCGGCGGCCGGGCAGGGCGGCGCGCTGTTGGTCCACGGCACCGCCGGCGTCGGAAAGTCGGCTCTGTTGCGCACGGTCGGCGCCGAGGCGGCCGACAGCGGTTTCAGGGTGCTGCGCACATCCGGGGTGGAGACCGAGCAGTGGCTGCCGTTCGCCGCACTGCAGCTGCTGCTGCAACCGGCCGCCGACGGTATCGAGAACTTGCCGGACCCGCAGCGGGAGGCGCTGACCGACGCGTTCAGCGTCACGGAGACCGAGCCCCAGATATTCCGGGTCGGACTGGCCGTACTCGAACTGCTCGCCGATGCAGCCGACCAGCAGCCACTCCTGCTGCTTCTCGACGACGTGCAGTGGTTCGATTCGTCCAGCCGGGACGTGCTGAGGTTCGTCTCCCGGCGCACCCGCGACCTTCCCCTCCTGGTCATCGCTGCCGCCCGGATCCACTCCACCGACGAGTTCAGCCTGGGCATGCAGGACCTCCATCTGGAACCGCTCGGCCGGACGGCGGCCGCCGAGCTGCTCGATGCCGGCGCGCCCGGCCTGCCCGCGCTGCTGCGAGCGCTCGTCCTGGAGCGTGCCGCAGGTAATCCGCTGGCCCTGGTCGAGCTGCCCAAGGCGGTGCAGGGCATGTCCGCGCAGCTGGACGACCTGCCGCTGACCCAGCGGCTGGAGGCCGCGTTCGCCGCGCGTACCGACTCTGCGAGCCGGGAGTGCCGCACCTTCCTCCTGGCCCTGGCCGCCGAGCCGACCGCACCGCTGAGCCGGCTGCTGGAGGTGTCGAGTCGTCTCTGCGGCTCCGCGGTCTCCGTGGACGCGCTGCAGGAGTCGGTCGACGCGGGCCTGATCACCCTGGTCGGCCGTACCGCCGAGTTCCGGCATCCGCTGATGCGCTCGGCGATCTACACCCGCGCCACGGTCGCCGACCGGCTGGCCACCCACCGCGCCCTCGCAGCGGCGATGGCGGACACGCCCGAGCTCCAACTCGCCCACCAGGCAGCCGCCACGCTCGGCCCGGACGAGGAACTGGCCGCCCGGCTCGAGCACTTCGCCGACGCGTCGCAGGCCCGGGGCAAGGTGGCGGCGGCCGTCCCGGCCCTGCGCCAGGCGGCCGAGCTCGTGCAGGACGCGCGCCGCCGCACCGGCATCCTGGTCCGGGCGGCCGAGCTGTCCACCGAGATCAACGACCGCATCAACGCCCAGATGCTGCTGGACCGTGCCGACATGAGCGTGCTCGGCCCAGTGGAGCAGGCCCGCCTCATGGTGGTGTCCGACAAGGCCGCATTCGAACCGGACGAGCCGCACCGACGGATCCACGACATGGTCACCGCGGTGGCCGGAGCGATGGATGCGGGAGCCGCGGGCATCGCCGAGGACCTGCTGTGGCGGGCCGCCGCACGATGCTTCTTCCAGGACGGCGACGCACAGGTGCGCGCTGAGGCCGCAGCCGAACTCGATCGCTGGAACCCCGATCCGGACGCCCCCCACGTGCTGACGGTACGGGCATACACCGAACCGTACCGACACGGGGCCGACGTGATCGCGCGGCTCCGCAGCATCGAGCCGAACCGCCAGGACGGCCGGATCCTGCACTTCCTCGGCAGCGGCGCGATGGTCATGGGCGAGATCAGCCGCGCCACCCGGTACCTGTCGCTGGCGGCTGCGTCATGGCGGTCGCAGGGCAGGCTCGGGCTGCTCGCCCGCTCTCTGGCCGGCAGCTGGCCGCGGGTGTACCTCGGTCAGCTCGAGCAGGCTCGAGAGGAGGCCGGCGAGGGGATCGCCCTGGCGGAGGAGACCGGCGAATGGATCGTCTGGCTGGGGGTGAAGGCGACAGCCGGCCTGGTGGCAGCGCTGCGCGGGGAGACCGAGACCGCGGCGCGGCTGGTCCGCGAACTGCGCACCCACAGCCTGTTCCCCGGGATGCCGTTCGTCACGGTGATGGCGCAGCAGATCGACGGTCTGCTCGCTCTTTTCGACGGCCGCGCCACCGAGGCCTACGACATTCTCGCGCGCGCGTTCGATCCGGCCGACCCGCACTACCACTCCGTGAGCCGCTGGCTGCTCGCGCCGGACCTGGCGGACGCGGCGGTGGCCGCGGGCACCGTCGAGCGGGCCCGGGGCCTGCTCACCGACCTTCCGGAGCTGGCCGATCGGTTGCCCTCGGAAATGATGGTGGTCGCGCGGGCCTACACCGACGCGGTGCTGGCACCCGACGACACAGCTGAGGAGCGGTACGCCGCGGCGCTCACCGCGCTGCCGGCGGGCTGGGCGCTGGCGCGTGCCCGGCTGCACCTGCACCACGGCCGCCGGCTGCGCCGGCAACGCCGCAACGTGGACGCCCGGCACCCGCTGCGACTGGCCCGCGACGAGTTCGAGCGGGCCGGCGCGCAGCCCTGGGCGGAGATGGCCCTCGAGCAGCTGCGCGCCGCCGGTGAGTCGAGCGGTCGGCGTCACCCGTACGAGAGCGAGCAGCTGTCGGCCCAGGAGATGCAGATAGCCGTGCTGGCGTCGCAGGGGCTGAGCAACCGGGAGATCGGCCAGCGCCTGTTCATCTCGCACCGCACCGTCGGGGCCCATCTGTACCGGATCTATCCACGCCTGGGCATCACCAGCCGGGGCAAGCTCGCCGCCGCACTGGCCGCCCTCCACGAAGAACCCGCGAAATGAGCCGTCGGGGTCCGGCTCGGCACGGATGATCGCCGCGGGCGGGCGTGGAGTCCGGCGGTGGCTCGCACGGGGTTGATCGCCGTACCGGCGCGTATGCCGTCCGACTAGGCGTTGTCCGGGAGCGGGTACGAGCCGTACTCCGGGCGACCCGCCAGGTCGTACGTCTGGATGGACACGCCCGCCGCGGTGATCCGGCCGCCGGTGTGCCGGAAGGCGGTCGGGACGGTTCCCTCCGCGAACAGGCGGCGGCCGGCGCCGAGCACGACCGGGAAGGTCAGCAGGTGGACCGTGTCGATCAGGTCGAGCGCGAGCAGCGACCGGGCCAGCGCTCCGCTGCCGTGCACCTGGAGCTCGCCGTCGGTGCGCTCCTTGAGGTCGGCGACCTCCTTGGCGAGGTCACCGCCGATCACGGTCGTGCCGGCCCAGTCGGGGCCGGTGAGGGTGCTGGAGGCGACGTACTTCGGCAGGGCGTTCAGCGGGGAGGCGATCGGGTCGTCGGGGTCGGTCACCTTCGGCCAGTACGCGGCGAAGATGTCGTAGGTACGGCGGCCGAGGAGGAACGCGCCGGCGCGTTCGAAGACCTCGTTGACGAACCGGCCGAAGTCCTCGTCGGCGTACGGAACGGTCCAGCCGCCCTGCTCGAAGCCGTCGCGGGTGTCTTCCTGGGGGCCGCCGGGGGCCTGGTGAACGCCGTCGAGGGTGACGAAGGAGTTGAGGACGAGCTTGCCCATGACGGGTGCCTTCTTCCTGGGTCTGCGTGGGGCGGATCCTGCTGTCATCAGGTCAGACCCCGCCGGCACCCGCAACTCATCGGTGATGCGGGAGTTTCCGGCCGTGCGACCTCGGTGTCCGTTCGCCGCCAGCACTCTTGTGGGGCCGTCGCTGGAATGGACGTATGACTTCTCGAGGAATGCTCAACGGCAAGGTGGCCCTGGTGACCGGGGGCAGCCGCGGTATCGGAGCGGCGACGGCGGTGCGGCTGGCGCGTGAGGGCGCCGACGTGGCGATCACCTATATGAACGGCAAGGACGCGGCGGACGACGTCGTACGAGCCGTCGAGGCGCTGGGACGCCGGGCCGTCGCTCTGCGGGCGGACTCCGCCGACGCGGACGAGGCGGCGGGAGCGGTGCAGCGGACGGCGGAGGCACTCGGCGGCCTCGACGTGCTGGTGAACAACGTGGGCGTCGGGCTGCTCGGGCCACTGGACAGCATCGCGCTCGCCGAGGTGGACCGAGTGCTGTCCGTGAACGTACGCGGCGTGTTCCTGGCCTCCCAGGCGGCCGCGGCGCGCATGACGGACGGCGGACGGATCATCACCATCGGCACCTGTATGACCCAGCGGGTGCCGGGGCCCGGCGGGACGCTCTACGCGACCAGCAAGTCGGCGCTGATCGGTCTGACGAAGGCCCTGGCGCGGGAGCTGGGCGGACGCGGGATCACCGCGAACATCGTCCATCCCGGGCCGATCGACACCGACATGAACCCGGCCGACGGCCCGTACGCGGCCGGCCAGGCGGCGATGACCGCGTTGGGACGCTTCGGGACGGCCGAGGAGGTGGCGTCGACGGTCGCCCACCTGGCGGGGGCGTCGTACATCACCGGGGCCGAGTTCTCCGTCGACGGCGGGCACGCGGCGTGAGCCACGCGGGCGCACCGGCGCTGCCCGGTGCGCTCCGCGGGTCGGGTGAGGTCAGCCGCCCAGTTCCTGGTGCCGGGCGGCCAGCCGCGTCGCGCCCTCCTGCGTCAGAGAGCCGAACAGGCGCAGGCGGGAGATGCCTCCGTCCGGGAAGATGTCCACGCGCGCGTGCGTGCCGACGGCGGGCGTCGGCAGGACGAAGCGGTGGTTGGTGTCGGGCTGGAGGCGGGTGCGCGGCAGGACCTGTGTCCACTCGCCGTCCTCGCCGTCCCGTACCGACACCGAGGCCCACCCCGCACTGTTGCCCTTCAGGTACGCGGTGTCGATCTCGATCGCGCGGATCTGGGACCGGTCGACGAGCCGGTAGCGGATCCAGTCGTTGCCCTGGTCGCGGCGGCGGCGGGTCTCCCAGCCGTCGTCCATCTTGCGGGAGCGGCCCGGCTGGATGGTGTTGGTGGCCGGCGAGTAGAACAGGTTGGAGGCGTCCTCGACCTGGCCGCCGTTCTCCAGGGCGACCACGTCGAAGGTGCCCAGCACCGACAGCCACGCGGGGTCCGGGACCACCTCGCCGTACACCCGCAGACGGGCGATGCCGCCGTCGGGGTGCTGGTTGACACGCAGGTGGGTGAAGCGCTGCTCCACCGACACGGGGAAACCGTTCGCCGCGTGGCCGCCGACCGGGGTGCGCGGGACCAGCGTCGTCCACTTCACGTCGTCGGCCAGCAGTTCCTGCGGGGACGGGGAGCCGGGCACCGAGGCACCCTCGACCGAGACTGCCTGCGGGTAGTTGCCGCGGAAGTGGGCCGTGTCGACCACGATGCCCCGGACGACGCCGGGCGCGCCGAGCCGGACCAGCGCCCAGTCGTGGTCGTCGGGCGCGGGCCAGGGGTGCTCGGCGGAGACGCCGCGGCGGCGTCGGGTCTCCCAGCCGTCCATGATCTTGCCCTTGTGCCCGAAGTGCTCGGGGTCGAACTCGGCGCGCTCGGGCACCAGGAGGTTCTCGCGCTGGGCGAAGAACTCGTCGTTGGCGGCGATGACTCCGGCACCGAGCCGGCGGTCGGCAAGGTTGGCGTACTGGGTGAAGGGGAAGTCGGCGGTGCGGTAGTCCGCGTAGGGGTCGCCGCCTGCGTACGGGTGGGCGTCGCCGGTGAAGGTCGGTATCGCCGTCACGTTGATCAGTTCTGCCTTTCAGAAGTCGGGATTCAGGGGGTGCGGGTGAGCAGGCGCCCCTTCGGCGCGGTGAACTCGCCGTCCGCCACGATGCGTTCGCCGCGCAGCCAGGTGGACTTCACGATGCCGCTGAGGGTTCTGCCGGCGTACGCCGTGACGCGGTTGCGGTGCTGGAGGGCCGCGGGGTCCACGGTGAAAGTCTCGTCGGGTGCGAGGACCGCGAAGTCGGCGTCCCGGCCGGCCTCGATGGCGCCCTTCTGCCCCAGTCCCACCAGTTCCGCCGTCCGCGTGGACATCCAGCGGGCGACGTCCTCCAGGGTGTGCCCGCGTTTGCGGGCCTCGGTCCACACCGCGGCCAGGCTGAGCTGGAGGCCGGAGATGCCGCCCCAGGCGGTGGCGAAGTCGTCGGTCTTGAGGTCGGCGGTCGACGGCGAGTGGTCGGTGACCACACAGTCGATGGTGCCGTCGGCCAGCGCCTGCCAGAGCAGGTCCTGGTTGGCGGCCTCGCGGATGGGCGGGCAGCACTTGAACTCGCTGGCCCCGTCCGGGACTTCCTCGGCCGTGAGGGTCAGGTAGTGGGGGCATGTCTCGACGGTGAGCCGGACGCCCTCGGCCCGGGCCTCGGCGATCAGCGGCAGTGCGTCGCTGGAGGACAGGTGCAGCACGTGCACGCGCGCGTGGAGGCGCTTGGCCTGCGCGATGAGGTGGGCGATCGCGGTGTCCTCGGCGTCGCGGGGCCGCGAGGCGAGGAAGTGGGCGTACTTCGGTCCGCCCTGCTGCGGGGCGGCGGCGAGGTGGTGCGGGTCCTCGGCGTGCACGATCAGCAGGCCGTCGAAGGCGGCGATCTCGGCCAGGGACCGGGCGAGTTGCTCATGGTCGAGGTGCGGGAACTCGTCCACGCCGGACGGCGACAGGAACGCCTTGAAGCCGAAGACGCCGGCGTCGTGCAGGGGGCGCAGGTCCTTGACGTTGTCGGGCAGGGCGCCGCCCCAGAAGCCGACGTCGATATGGGCCTTGTCGGCGGCGACCTTCTGTTTCGTACGGAGGTTCTCGACCGTGGTCGTCGGCGGGAGGGAGTTGAGCGGCATGTCGACGAGGGTGGTGATGCCACCGGCCGCCGCCGCGCGCGTGGCGGTCCAGAAGCCCTCCCACTCGGTGCGGCCGGGGTCGTTGACGTGCACATGGGTGTCGACCAGGCCGGGCAGCAGGACGTGGTCGCCGACGTCCTCCAGACGTGCTCCGGCGGGTACCTCGGCGTCGTGGGGCAGTACGGCCATGATCGTGCCGTCGGCGACCGCGACCGACGCGGGGCGCGTTCCCTCGGGTGTGATGACGCGCGTCGAGCGCAGCACCAGTTCAGCGTCGGACACCCGGACCCCTCTCTGCCGCCGTTAACTTCCGCGTAACGGAATTCAACTTTCTGTTGAAGGAGTCTTCACTCCCGTTCCCGCACCGTCAAGGGCACACTTCTCCACAGTGCACCCGACGCCCACTCTCTGGACGTTTCCACAAAGCGGAATTAGTATTCCAACAAGCAGAACGTAGCTACGCACAAGCGGGGAGTCAACCGACTGCCGGGTAGGCTGCTGCCTTTCCCGCCCGTTCTGCCTGTGCCGAAAGGAACGCGCCGTGCCGACGTCCAGCGCCAGCACCACCGACTCCGCCAAGCCCGCAGGCGGCGGCGGTGTCCAGTCCCTCGAGCGCGCCTTCGATCTGCTGGAGCGGATGGCGGACGCGGGCGGTGAGGTCGGGCTGAGCGAGCTCTCCGCGAGCAGCGGGCTGCCGCTGCCCACCATCCACCGCCTCATGCGGACGCTCGTTGTGTGCGGTTACGTCCGCCAGCAGCCCAACCGCCGCTACGCGCTCGGCCCGCGGCTGATCCGCCTGGGCGAGTCCGCCTCCCGGCTGCTCGGCACCTGGGCCCGCCCCTACCTCGCCCGCCTGGTCGAGGAGACCGGCGAGACGGCCAACATGGCGCTGCTCGACGGCGACGAGATCGTCTACGTGGCCCAGGTGCCGTCCAAGCACTCGATGCGCATGTTCACCGAGGTCGGCCGCCGCGTCCTGCCGCACTCCACGGGCGTCGGCAAGGCGCTGCTCGCCGGTTTCCCGGACGACGAGGTGCGCTCCCTGCTCTCCCGTACCGGCATGCCCGCCGCGACGGAGAAGACGATCACCACGCCGGACGGCTTCCTCGCCGCGCTCGACGATGTGCGCCGCCTCGGTTATGCCGTCGACGACAACGAGCAGGAGATCGGCGTGCGTTGCCTGGCGGTGTCGGTGCCCGACTCCCCCACCGCCGCCGCGATCTCGATCTCGGGCCCCGCGGGACGGGTGACGGAGGCGGCCACGGACCGGATCGTGCCGGTGCTCCAGCAGGTGGCGACGGAACTGTCCCAGGCACTGGCGAGTTCCGGCGTCTGAGTCTCCGACGCGTACGGGTCAGCGGCGCGGCGGTGGGCCGAACAGCTCCACCGCGCTGCGTACGTCCGACAGCCCTCGCGACAGGGCGCTCACGGAACCGATCGCGCCGGCGATCAGCAGCAGGGAGCGGCGCAGCCGGGGGATCTCGGGGGTGCCGTCGGAGGTCATCGCGGCGAGTGCGGCGAGCTCGTCCTCGGCGACGGCCCGGTCGGGGAACTCGACGGGGTGCGCGGCGAGTTCGCGACGCAGCCGGGACACGGCGGTCCGCAGTTCCGCCACCCTCGGGTCCTCGTCGCTGCCGGTCACTGACCTCTGCCCCAAGCTCCGCAACACAGCTCTCCCCCCTGGCACGCCGTTGTGCGCAGTGATGTCCGATCCCGCCGTGCGGCCCCGTGGCGTTGGTCGGGCGCCGGGGGACGCGGGCCAGTAAACGCCACCCGGTACGGATGCGCCACCGGGGGGACCGAAATTCAGTCCGTGGAGACCGCCGAGTCCACCCGGGTCAGGTATGCAGGACCCATGACGGATCGCAACGAACAACCCGTCGCGGGACTGCTCCTCGCCGCGGGCGGCGGACGCCGGCTCGGCGGACGGCCCAAGGCACTGCTCGAACACCGGGGCCGGCCGCTGGTCGAACACGCGGTGGCGGTACTGCGCGCGGCCGGGTGCACCCGCGTTCATGTGGTCCTGGGGGCCGGCGCGGACGCCGTACGGGAGCGGGCGGAGCTGCCAGGCTGCGTGCTCGTGGACAACCCGCGGTGGGAGCAGGGCATGGGCACCTCACTGCGCGCCGGGCTGGACTCGCTCACCGGGACGACGGCGCGGGCCGCGCTGGTCTCGCTCGTCGACCAGCCCGGCATCGGCCCGCAGGCGGTGGCCCGGGTGCTCGCCGCCCACCGGGGCGAGTCGTCGCTGGTGTCGGCCACGTACGACAGCGTGCGCGGTCACCCCGTCCTCCTGGGCGCCGCCCACTGGGCGGGCATCGCCGCGACTGCGACCGGCGACCGGGGGGCACGCGCCTATCTGAAGGCCCATGAGCAGGAGATCACGCTCGTCGAGTGCGGGGACGTGGCCCGTGCCTTCGACATCGACACCGAGGCCGACCTGGTCCACCTTGAGTGAGCGGGGTGGCACCGAGCGCCATCTTGCCTCGACCCGGAGAATCTCGACATCAACAAACCATTGAACTTCCACCATGAGGAAACTAGTATCCACTGATCAGAAGCGCCCGACCGTCCTATGGGCGTCCACCGCCCCCTTTGTGCCCCTGACACCCGGTGCCAGGGCACGGCGGTGATGCACGTGGTTCGCTGAAGTAGCTCGCTGAAGGAAGTGACAGCTCATGTCCGCACCAGCGCCGTCTCCGCTGGCCATCGTCGACGCCGAGCCCCTGCCCCGGCAGGAGGAGGTCCTCACCGACGCGGCGCTCGCCTTCGTGGCCGAGCTGCACCGCCGGTTCACGCCCCGGCGTGACGAACTCCTCGCCCGCCGCGCGGAACGCCGCGCCGAGATCGCCCGCACCTCCACGCTCGACTTCCTCCCGGAGACCGCACAGATCCGCGAGGACCCCACCTGGCGTGTCGCGCCCGCCCCGGCCGCGCTGAACGACCGCCGGGTCGAGATCACCGGGCCCACCGACCGCAAGATGACCATCAACGCCCTGAACTCGGGCGCCAAGGTCTGGCTCGCGGACTTCGAGGACGCTTCCGCCCCGACCTGGGAGAACGTCGTCCTCGGCCAGCTCAACCTGATCGACGCCTACACCCGCAGCATCGACTTCACGGACCCGGCGTCGGGCAAGTCGTATGCGCTCAAGGCCGATGAGGAGCTGGCGACCGTGGTCATGCGGCCCCGCGGCTGGCATCTGGACGAGCGTCATCTCACCGACTCGGACGGCCGTCAGGTCCCGGGCGCCCTCGTCGACTTCGGCCTGTACTTCTTCCACAACGCCCAGCGCCTGCTCGACCTCGGCGAGGGCCCGTACTTCTACCTCCCGAAGACGGAGTCGCACCTGGAGGCCCGCCTCTGGAACGACGTCTTCGTCTTCGCGCAGGACTACGTCGGCATCCCGCAGGGCACCGTCCGCGCGACCGTCCTGATCGAGACGATCACAGCGGCGTACGAGATGGAGGAGATCCTCTACGAACTCCGCGACCACGCCTCCGGGTTGAACGCCGGCCGCTGGGACTACCTGTTCTCCATCGTCAAGAACTTCCGGGACGGCGGCCCCGGGTTCGTCCTGCCGGACCGCAATGCGGTCACGATGACCGCCCCGTTCATGCGCGCGTACACCGAACTCCTCGTCCGCACCTGCCACAAGCGCGGTGCGCACGCGATCGGCGGCATGGCGGCGTTCATCCCGTCCCGCAGGGACCCCGAGGTTAACAAGGTCGCCTTCGAGAAGGTGCGCGCCGACAAGGACCGCGAGGCGGGCGACGGCTTCGACGGCTCCTGGGTCGCCCACCCCGACCTGGTCCCGATCGCCATGGAGTCCTTCGACCGGGTGCTGGGCGACAAGCCCCACCAGAAGGACCGCCTGCGCGAGGACGTCGACGTGAAGGCGGAAGACCTCATCGCCATCGACTCCCTCGACGCCAAGCCGACGTACGCGGGACTGGTCAACGCCGTGCAGGTCGGCATCCGCTACATCGAGGCCTGGCTGCGCGGCCTCGGCGCGGTCGCGATCTTCAACCTCATGGAGGACGCGGCCACCGCGGAGATCTCCCGCTCGCAGATCTGGCAGTGGATCAACGCGGGCGTCGTCCTCGACAACGGCGAGCAGGTCACCGCCGACCTTGCCCGCAAGGTCGCCGCCGAGGAACTCGCGAACATCCGCGCGGAGATCGGCGAGGAGGTCTTCGCCGCCGGCAACTGGCAGCAGGCCCATGACCTGCTGCTGAAGGTCGCCCTCGACGAGGACTACGCGGACTTCCTGACACTGCCCGCCTACGAGCAGCTCAAGGGCTGAGACTCATTCCGGCTTGTCCGAGTGGCCCAGGGACTTCTCCGGGGCCACTCGGTCGCGTACGAGCCGCTTGACCGCCGTCGGCTCGGGGAAGCCCTGCTCGCGGCGGTCCCACACCACCTCGTCGTTCACCCGCACGACGAAGACCCCGCCGGTGCCCGGCTTCAGCGACAGCTCGGTCAGCTCGGCCTCGAACGTCGTCAGCAGCTCCTGCGCCAGCCAGGCGGCGCGGGGCAGCCACCGGCACTGGGTGCAGTACTCGATCTGGACTCGGTGGGTCATCCCAGGTGCACCGACCAATCCTGTTCCGCCGCCGGTTTGCCGTGCAGGTCGGGGACCCGCTTGAGCCACTTCGGGCGGCCTTGCTGTGTCCTCGCCGCGCGCAGGGCCTGCTCGGCGGCGAGTTCCTCCCGGGTGGGGAAGTCCGTGGGCAGCCAGGCCTCGGACGCCGCCACGCGCGCGTGCAGATAGTCGACGTACGCGCGCCGCGCCTCGTCGGGCGTCGCGAAGCCGGGCTCGTCCGCCAGCCAGGCGTCCGGGACCTCGGCCAGCACCTCGCGCAGCAGCTCCTCGGTCACCCGGGGCGCCAGTTCGGCGTCGGCGGCCCGTACGTCGGGGCCGTAGTGGCCGAGGGCGTGGTGGCGGAAGTCGTACGCCTTGTCGGGGGCGGAGGTGTCCCAGCGGTGGTGGAAGACGAGGGCGGCGCCGTGGTCGATCAGCCACAGGCGTGGGGGTGCGACGCCGAGCGTGGGCCAGACCATCAGGTTCGAGCTGTGCACGGTCCGGTCGACGTTCACGGTGAGTGCGTCGAGCCAGACGATCCGGCCGGCCTCCAGCGGGTCGACCGGGAAGGTCCCGGCGACCTCCGGCGTGAAGTCCTTCGCGCCCGGCAGGTAGTCCATGCCCAGGTTGACGCCGGCGCTGGCCGAGTGCAGGTTGCGCACCTCCTGGTGCGGCTCGTGACCGGCGATCGCCGGGTCGAAGTGCACCAGGACCAGTTCGGGGAAGCGCAGGCCGAGGGCGCGGGCCAGTTCGCCGACGATCACCTCGGCGACCAGCGCCTTGCGGCCCTGTGCGGAGCCGGTGAACTTCACGACGTACGTGCCCAGGTCGTCGGCCTCGACGACTCCGGGGACGGAGCCGCCGGACCGCAGCGGGGTCACGTATCGAACGGCAGTCACGTCGCGCAGCACACCGGCCAGCGTACGGCAGCCGGCTTGCTCGCTGATCGGCAGCCGATCGGCGACTGATCGGCGACTACGCGCCGGCCAGTGGGTTGGGCAGCGGCCGGTAGCGGGCGGCGGCGCCGTCCGCGCCGGTCCAGCGCAGCAGGAGGTTGGTCTTGGCGGGGAGCGTGGGCAAGGTGAGCAGGCTCCTGACCTCCGGGAGGTCGTGCCGGGACAGTTCACGGCGGGCCGCCGGCCACGGGTCGAGGCCGGCGTGACGCTCGGCGAGGGCCTCGGCGAGCTCCACCAGATGGTTGACGACCAGGCAGTACACCAGCCGCTCCCAGCCGGCCGCCCGTGACACGTCCGGCAGCAGCTTCACGCCCTCGGTGTCCCGGAACAGCGCCTGCACCGGGGTGCCGTCGGCGGCGCAGGCGACCAGCGAGTTCTGCAGGTGCGCCTCCAGTACGACGCCATGGTCGGCGAAGGCCGACAGGACCGGGGGCACGACCTGGCGCAGATACGCCTCCCACCAGCCCGCCGGGTCGACCGGACCGTCCAGCGGGCTGCTCGCGAAGCCCTCCACGAGCCCGGCGGCCAGGAACGGGGTCGCACCGGGCAGCACATGGCCGCGCACTCCGTCACGGACGAGGACGGCGAGTTCCTCGAAGGCGAAGCCGGCGGTGCGGTAGCCGCGGTCGGTCAGCCAGGCCGCCGGGCCGCCCGCGAAGGCCCTGGTCACCGCGGTGTCGATGCGGCGCAGCTTCAGCAGGTCGTGCCGCCACAGCCGCCGTACGTCATTGGTGATCCGCACGTCGAGGCTGAACTTCAGGAACAGGTCGCGCTCGGGGGCGTACACCGTGCGGATCGCGGCCGTCGGCCAGGTCGGGAACGCGGTGGTGCCGAGGCGGATCAGACGGCCGTCGGCGAAGGCCGGGGCGAGGTCGCGGGCGGTCAGGTCGAGCTGCCAGGGGTGGGCGGGCAGCAGCCGGTAGCCGGGCGGGGCCTGCCCGAGTGCGTCGAGCGCCGAGGTGTCGCCCTCCTCGACGACGGTGTCCTCGCGCAGCCCCAGCAGGACCAGCGGGAAACGGGCGTGGGCCTCGGGGGCGTACGGCAGCCAGCCGGCCACCGGGCCGCCGCCGCGGGCCTTGGGGGCGGGGTGGTGGGGGTGGCCGGTGACGAGGGACTGCTCGGAGCGCAGGTAGGGGTCGTCGGGCGGGGTGGCGCGGGCGCGGGCGGTGAGCAGGGCGGCGACGGCGTTGCGGCTGTCGAGCATCTCGGCGGGCAGCTCGTGGTTGGACAGGCCCGTGTGCCGGCGCAGTTCCTCGGCCACGAGCTTGACGAGTTCCGTGTGGTCGAGGCGATGCCAGCGGCCGGCCGTGTACAGCTCCGGTTCCGCGGGCCGCCGCCCGCCACGCACCCGCAGCAGCCGGTCCACGCCGGGCAGCCGGTGGACCCCCGGCCGGCCCGGGAGCGGCAGCGCCACCTCGCGCAGCAGGCAGTTGAGCAGCGGCGCCGCCGCATACGCGTCGGCCCGGTCGGCGGCGTCATCACGTGCTGGGGCGGCTGCGCCGACGGGCGGGAGGATGGGGTCCACGCGTTCCACTCGTTCCCTACGGTTCATATGTGCGGAGACGATCAGTATCGCTGTCGTCACAGCCCGCCGTGACCGCCCTGTCCACGCCCGACCCGTTCCGAGGAGCCCGCCCGTGCACCGTTCCCCCACCGCCGAGGCCGAGGTCGCCGACGAGCTGTCCGTCCTGCGCCCGGACCTCACCGCGCGGTACGCGGCCGAGCTGCCCGGCGCCCGGGCGGCCGTGCTGACCCGGCTGTGGCGTGCGCTGACCCATGAGCCGCTGCCCTGGGTCGAGGACCGCACCCCCGACCGGGACGGCCTCACCCTGCGCCTTCGGGACGGCCGTCGGCTGCACGGGCCGACCCCGGATCCGTACGCGACCGCCGCATACGTCACCGCCGTACGGCTGGACGACGTGACGTACGAGCGTCCGGCACGGCTGATGACGGACCTCGCCGTACCGCACGGAGCCGAGCTCGTGGCCGAACTCGACCACAGTGTCGCGTCGTTGGCGCTGTCGCGGGCCGGGCGGCCGTCGCACCCGAAAGAGTGGCCCATGAGCGACTGGGAGTGGGAGCAGCGGGTGGTGGACGGTCATCCGTTCCACCCCAACTGCCGTTCCCGGCCGGGTTTCTCGGTGGCCGAGCAGCTCGCCTACGCGCCCGAACACGGGCCGCGCGTGGGGCTGGGTCTGGTGCCGGTCCCGGCGGAGGCGTGCCTGGTCACCGGTGAGTGGCCGGACGCCCTGCGGGACGGGCGGCGGGTGCTGGTCCCGGTGCACCCCTGGCAGGCGGCGCATGTTTTGAAGCGGCCGTGCGAGGCACGGCTCACCGGCCACCCGCTGATGTCCCTGCGCACGCTCGCCCTGGACGGCGGACCGCACGTCAAGACGGCGCTGAGCACCCGCCTGACGTCCTCGGTGCGGGACATCTCGGTCGGGTCGATCGCCGCCTCCATGACGCTGTCCGCGTTCGCGGAGGACATGGCGGCGCGCACGGACGGCCTGCTGCACGTCACCCGCACGCTCGGCGCGGTCACGGACGGGTCGCCCGATCTCGGCGCGGTGCTGCGCGCGTCGCCGCAGGAGTGCGCCGGGTCCGGTGAGCGGGTGCTGCCGGTGGCCGCCCTCGCCACCACCGAGCTGCCGGAATCCGCCGCCTGGCTCGGCGAGTTCACCCGGCTGGCCGTCACGGTCGGGCTGCGGCTGCTGGAGCTGGGCGTGACCCTGGAGGCGCACGGCCAGAACCTCCTCGTCGTACTGTCCGCGACGGGCGCCCCGCTGCGGCTGGTGTACCGCGACCTCGCCGACATCCGGGTCAGCCCGGCCCGGCTGGCCCGGCACGGCATCCCGGTCCCGGAGCTGCCCGCCCGCATCCTCACGGACGACGTGCCGGCCCTGCGCCGCAAGCTGTTCGGGTCGCTGGTGGCAGGCGCACTGGCCGGGACGGCGGGGTCCGGGCCGACCCTGCGGGCCGCGCTGGAGACCGCCGTACGGGATCTGCCGCGCACTCCGGATCTCGTCGCACTGTGCGAGGAACCCCTGCCCGCGAAGGCGTTGACGCTGATGCGGCTGTCGCCGGGCCGGCCCGGGGACCGGTGGGCGGAGCTGCCCAATCCCCTTCTGTGATCATCCGTTTTGGAGCCTGACACCACTGCTCCATAAGATCCGCCGATGATCACAAGACAACGGCGGGCGGCAGGAGTCTGCGTCCTGTTCGCCGCGCTGACGGCCGGGATCGCTCTCCCGACCGCGGCGCTCGCCGACGAGACCACGGCCGCCGCGCCCAAGGTCAACCTGGTACTGGACGTCAGCGGTTCGATGCGGGAGCGGGACATCGACGGGCAGTCGCGGATGGCCGCGGCGAAGCAGGCGTTCAACGAGGTGCTGGACGCCACGCCCGAGGACGTGCAGCTCGGCATCCGCACGCTCGGCGCCAATTATCCGGGCGACGACCAGAAGACGGGCTGCAAGGACACCGCGCAGCTCTACCCGGTCGGCCCGCTGGACCGCACCGAGGCCAAGGCGGCCGTGGCCACCCTGGCGCCGACCGGCTGGACCCCGATCGGGCCGGCGCTGCTGAAGGCGGCCGACGACCTCGACGGCGGAACCGGCTCCAAGCGCATCGTGCTGATCAGCGACGGCGAGGACACCTGCGCCCCGCTCGACCCGTGCGAGGTGGCCCGCGAGATCGCGGCCAAGGGCATCGGTCTCACCATCGACACCCTGGGCCTGGTGCCCAACACCAAGATGCGGCAGCAGCTCAGTTGCATCGCCGAGGCGACCGGCGGAACGTACACCTCGGTGGAGCACACCGACGAACTCACCGACCGCGTCAACCAGTTGGTGGACCGCGCCGCCGATCCGGTGGTGACGCCGGTGGCGACGGAGGGCGCCGCAGAATGCGCGAAGGCGCCGGCGCTGGAGTCCGGCCTGTACACCGACCGCGCGGAGTTCGGGCAGCAGCGCTGGTACCGGGTGGATGTACTGCCGGGCTGGGAGCTGCGCGCCTCGGTGAGCGTGTCGGCGGACCGGGACGTGAATCCCGGCTACGGGGTGCTGCTGCGTGCGGTCACGGTGCACGGCCGGGAGATCGTGCGCGGCGAGGCGGCGGGCAACGGCCGTACGGATGTGATCTCGACGGGACTTCGCTACCCGAAGCAGGAGGGCGACGACGATGACGCCGACAAGCCCGCCGCCGAGACCGTGTGCCTCCAGCTCACCCACTCCTTCTCGGCGGCCGCCGGCATCAAGACCACGCCGGGTCTGCCGCTGGAGCTGACGATCGACGTGGTGGACGGACCGTCGCCGTCGAGCGACGTGGCCGCCTTCGGCCTCGGGCGCGGCTGGTGGCTGCTCGGCATCCTGGTGCTGACCGGCTTCGCCGGGGGTCTGCTGTGGGGCTGGCTGTCGCGCTGGCGGGTCGCGGTCTGGAGGACCAACTGATGCGTACTACGAGGATGTTGGGCGCAGCCCTGCTGACGCTCGGGCTGGCCGCGACTCCCGCGGTGGCCGACTCGACGCCGTCCCCTTCGGGCGAGAGCTCGGCCCCGACCGAGGCGGGCACGTCGTTCCGTACCGCGACCGAGGTCGACCAGGGTCAGACGGCCACGGCGAACGCCTCGGCGGGCGACTACCTGTACTGGTCGTTCCCGGCGGACGCCGGACAGCGCCCGACCGTCAAGGCCACGGTGAAACTGCCGGACACGCACGCCACCGAGACCTGGCAGATCGACGTGTACGACGGGCTGCGCCGCCGCCAGGCCTGCCAGTACGGCCCACAGACGCGCACCGCCGCATCGGGCGCGGCCTCCGTCGATCTGGCGTGCACGCTGCGCACGGTCCGCGCCTGGTCCGAGCCGTGGGCGACCGACCCGCTGCCGGGCACGTACTA
>NZ_JBQQCE010000560.1:0-5821 GCF_052245645.1 Streptomyces sp. KR55
CCGAACAAGACCTGCCCTCAAAATCTGTTGTGGGTTCCACGAGCGGACGACGTCGGCCGCGCTGCCGTCAGCCGCGCTTGAGAACGCCGCCCAGCCCGGCGACCACGGCTGTGGCCAGTACCCATCCGGCGGTCAGTGCCCAGCCTCAGTACATGGCGGCGCCGTTCGCCACCCAGGCACGCTGCTGTCCGAGGTCCACGATGGGCAGCAGGACGTCCAGGGTGTAGCCGAGCGCATCGAAGGGCGGGGACCGGTCGCCGGACGGGGCGATGTGGCCAGGGGTGCTGCCCCCGAAGAGCCGGTCCGGCCAGCACCGACCTGGTGGCGGGCCACGTCTCGACAGTCGCGGGTCAGACAGCGCGAGCGCATTTGCCAGCCCAGGGCGCGCTCCAACACACAGGCCCGGCACCAAGGTTGGCCGGGCAGGAACGGTTGAAGGCCGGGATGTGGTGGTAGACACCGATCCTCGAAGTTGTCACAGCGGCAAGTCCCGCATGGTTCAAGCTTGTTCGAACTGCCTGTACTGGTTTACCGGGTGGCGCGCGGTCACGCTCGGTATCTTGCTGGGTACGGCTGGTCGCATCCGGGAGGGGGTCCCGTGATGCCGTGTCGAAGGTTGGTGGGGCGTGGCGCGCAGGCTCTCCAGGCAAGGGACCACAGCCGGAGCATCTACATTGCTGGCGTTCGCGGCGGGCGCGCTGGCCAACTTGGCGACGTCGGAGTGGACCTGGACGCTGGGCACCGCACTGCTGGTCCTGGTTGCGGTGTGGATCACCTTTGAGATCTGGCGGGTAGACCACGATGCCACCCTGGCGGTCCACGGCGGGTCCGGTGGCGGCGGCCCAGGGCCCCTTGATACGCGTCGGCGGCCGTGGATGGCCCCACCGCTGGACCGGATGGTGGAGCGCCCCGAACTCGCCGACCGGTTGGTGTCAGCGCTGCTCGCGCCCGAGGCCGCAGACGTCGGCATGACGACGGGGTTGCGCGGAGCCGGCGGTTTCGGCAAGACGACCCTGGCGGCCTGGGCTTGCCACCAGCCTCAGTTGCCCGAGCGCTTTCCGGGTGGACTGCTGTGGGCAACGCTCGGCCAGGAGATCCATGGTGCGGACCTGGCCGATCGGATCAACGACCTGGCCACGGTGGTGAGCGGGAACCGGCCGACGATCTCCGACCCGGACGCGGCCGGAGCGGAGCTGGGCCGGCTACTCGACGAACAGGCGCAGCCAGTACTCCTGGTCATCGACGACGTGTGGGAGGAGTCCCAGCTACGGCCGTTCGGATTCGGCGGGCGTGACTGCACCCGCCTGATCACCACCCGCATACCGGGTCTGCTGCCCACCGGGGGAACGCACATCGTGGTGGACGCCATGTCGGTCGAGCAGGCCCGGCTCCTGCTCACCGACCGTCTGCCCGTTCTGCCCGCCGAAACCGTGGAGGGCCTGGTCAAGGTGGCCGGACGGTGGCCGGTGCTGCTCAACCTGGTCAACGGCGCCCTGCGTCGGCGGGTCGAGCGGGGCCAAGCCGCTTCGGACGCGGCCGAGCAGATCATGCGCACCCTCCTCGCCGACGGTCCCGGCGCTTTCGACCCAGCCCGCCCGGCCGACCGTAGCCGCGCGGTGGCAGCAACCGTGGAGGCGGGGCTGACCCTGCTCCAGCCGGCGGACCAGCAGCGCTGTCTGGACCTGGCCATCTTTCCCGAGGACGTCGACATCCCCCAGAACATGCTCGGGCTGCTGTGGCCGGGCCGACGGGTCGACGCACTGTGCGAGGAACTGGTGGCGCTGGGCCTGGTAGCCGACTATCGGCTCGACGCACCCGGCCCGCGCCTGGTCGTGCACGACGTCATCCGAGCCTATCTGCGCACCCGTCAAGGGCCGCGGGCGCGCAGCGAGACGCACCACAGGCTCACAACCGCCGCTACCTCGCTGCTCACCCGGCACGACAGCCCCAGACCGTGGTGGACCCTGCCGGCTGACGCCCACTACCTGTGGCGGCACCTGCCGTACCACCTGGCCGCGGCCGACGAGCACGAGGAACTGGCCGCACTCGTGACCGACCTGCGCTGGGTCGAGGCCAAGACACGCCGACTCGGCTCCGTGGTCGGGGTCGTCGCCGATCTGGAGCTGTCGGACACACCCACGGCTCGCGTGCTGCGGCGTGTACTCCAGCACGCAGCCCACCTGCTCGGCCCGATCGACCCGCCCGAAGCACTCGGCGCGACCCTCGCCAGCCGGTTGCACGGGGTGCCCGGCCTCGGCGAGTTGCTCCACCGCTACCGGCAGAGCCTGTCCCGGCCCCGACTGGAGCCGACGTGGCCGCTACCCGACCAGCCCGATCCCGCCCAGCCCCACCCGACCGGACACAAGGGCGGGGTGACCAGCTGTGCCTTCTCACCCGACGGCACCCTGCTCGCCACCACCAGCAACGATCACACCGCGCGTCTGTGGCGGATCGCCGACGGCACCGAGCACACCGTGCTCACCGGCCACACCGGCGGACTCGGGGACTGCGCCTTCTCTCCGGGCGGCGCCCTGCTCGCCACCACCAGCGACGACCGAACAGCGCGCCTTTGGCGGGTGGCCGACGGCACCGAACTGGCCGTGCTCACCGCCCATGCAGACGCCGTGACGAGCTGCGCCTTCTCCCCGGACGGTGCCCTGCTGGCCACCGCCGGCAACGATCACACCGTACGGCTGTGGCGGGTGGCCGACGGCACCGTGGCCGCCGTCCTGACCGGCCATGCCAAAGGGGTGAGCAGTTGCGCGTTCTCCCCGGACGGTGCCCTGCTCGCCACCGCCGGCAACGACCACACCGTACGGCTGTGGCGGGTGACCGACGGCACCCAACAGGCCGTCCTCACCGGCCACACCAGCATGGTGGACAGCTGCGCATTCTCCCCCGACGGCGCACTCCTCGCCACCTCGGGCCACGATGACACGGCGCGGCTGTGGCGGGTGACCGACGGCGCCCAACAGGCCGTCCTCACCGGCCACTCCAGCACCGTCTACAGGTGCGCTTTCTCCCCGGACAGCACCCTGCTCGCCACCGCCAGCGCGGGAGGCAGCGTACGGCTATGGCAGGTACGCGACGGCACGCAGAAGGCGGTGCTCAAGGGGCACACAGGGTGGGTACGCGGCTGTGCCTTCTCCCCGGACGGAGCTCTGCTCGCCACCACCGGCAACGACCAGACGGGCCGGATCTGGCAGGTGGCGGAGGGCACCGTCATGACCGTAATCACCGGTCACACGCGCGTCTACCGCTGCGCCTTCTCCCTGGACGGGAAACTGCTGGCCACCACCAGTGACGATCACACGGCCCTGGTACGGCAGGTGGACAACGGCGACGAACACGCCGTGCTCACCGGCCACACCGACCGCGTCTACGGCTGTGCGTTCTCCCCGGACAGCGCCCTGCTCGCCACCACCAGCAACGACCGTACGGCCCGCTTGTGGCGAGTGGCCGACGGCACCGAACACGTCGTACTCACCGGGCACAGCCACTGGGTGACCGGCTGCGCCTTCTCCCCCGACGGCACCCTGCTCGTCACCGCCGGCCAGGACAAGACGGCCCGGCTGTGGACGGTCGCGGACGGCACCCAGCGGTCCATCCTGGACCGGCACACCGAAGGGGTCACGAGCTGTGCATTCTCCTTGGACGGAACACTCGTTGCCACCACCAGTGGCGATCAGACGGCACGGCTGTGGCGCGTCGCCGATGGAGTCGAGCATGCCGTACTGCGGGGCCATACGGACGCGGTGACCAGTTGCGCCTTTTCACCCGACGGCACCCTGCTCGCCACCACCAGCGACGACCGAACAGCGCGCCTGTGGCGAGCGGCCGACGCCGCCGAACTCACCGTGCTCACCGGTCATTCCAACTGGGTGGAGAACTGTGCTTTCTCCCCGGACGGCACGCTCCTTGCGACGACAAGCCGCGACCAGACCGTTCGGCTGTGGCGAGTAGCTACCGGCGAGTGCTGTTGCTCACTGCGTGTCGCGAGCGACCTGACCGGTCTGTGCTGGCACCCCGCCGGTGGACTGCTGTGCACCACCGGTGGGGCGGGCGTATACGCCCTGGCCCACCTGCTGTGAGACCCGCGCGGGTCCGCCGCTCACTTGGTGCCGACGGTGCGGAGCACGGCAAGGACAAGGGTGCGCGCCACGTCGATGGTCTCGGAGACAGACACCCGTTCCTGGGAACTGTGCGCCAACCGCACATCACCCGGGCCGTATTGGAGGGTCGGGATGCCCGCGGCGGTGTAGAGCCGCAGATCGCTGCCGTACGGCGCCCCGCGCTCGCGCGGACCCGGGCCGCCGGTGGCCTCTGCACAGGCGCCCCGGACCACGTCCCGCAGTGGGTGACCGGCCGGAAGGCGCCCGCTGGCGAACTGGCCGCCGGGCCACGTCACCTCAACCGGATGGTCGCGCAGCCACGGGTCGATCGCGCACGCCTCGGCCACGCACCGCTCCAGTGCGGCGCGGGCGGCCTGCGGATCCTCGTCGAGGCGGACACCCAACCGGCCCTCCGCCACCAGGAGATCGGGCACGCTGCTCGCCCAGTCACCAGAGCGCAGGGTACCGACCGACAGCGCGTACGGGATCCCGTACTCCACCATCAGCGGGTCCAGATCGGTGTTGCGCTCGCCTTCCAGGCGAGCGAGGGCACGGTGGACGGGGAGGTACACGTCGATGGCACTGACCCCCGCGTCCCGCGAACTGGCGTGTGCGGACAGGCCGGGCACACCGAGCCGGAAGGTCAACGCACCGGCGTTGGCCGTCACCAGAGTGCCGCCGGTCGGCTCCGCGATGATGCACGCATCGCCGGTGTGTCCGCGGCGGAGGGTGCCGAAGGCACCGAGGCCGCCGTCCTCCTCGCCGACCACGAAGTGGACCGCCACCCGGCCGCGCAGCTCGGCTCCGCTCGCCCGGATGGCCGCGATCGCCGCGAGGTGCGCCGCCAGACCTGCCTTCATGTCGCAGGCCCCACGCCCGTACACGGTGTCCCCCACCACCCGTGGCACGAACGGATCACCTTTCCACTGCCCCAGGTCCCCCGGCGGTACGACGTCGACATGGCCCTGGAGGATCACGGTCGGCCCGTCACCGCCGCCTGCGGTGACCCCCACCAGGCCCCATGCCTCATCGCGCGGCGCCTCCGTCCCGGGGAAACCAGGATTCGCTCGCAACTCCGCCAGGTCCATGGACCACAGGTCCACATCGAGCCCGAGCTGGTCGAGCCGCCCGGCCAGGTCGTGCTGGATCTCCGTCTCGGCTGCACTGCCGGTGACGCTCGGAATCGCGATCAGCTCCAGCAGAGTCCGGGCGATGGCCTCCTCGTCAACCTGCGCCAGGGCGGCCGCCTCCTCGGCGGTGAATACGCTTGTGGTCATGGATGGGTGCTCCTGTCGCGACTCACTGCCGAAGGAGGGACCTGACGGCTACTCAAGACCCCCGGACCTTCAGATGCTAGGCGCCATCAATTACCTGTTCAATCACCATTTTTAGCCGAAAGCACCCACTCGTGAGCCACTGCCTATATACGGCCCTCATCCGGTCGGCGAGCGCCGCAACCGCCCGCTCCCGCACCGAGCGGGCCTCACGGCCGGCACTCACCCCGCCACCTGCACGGATGAGCTAACTCCTGCACACGCGCACAGGACCCGGGCCCGCTCCCGTCGCGCCGAGTGCTACGAGAAGGTCAACTACTCGGCCCCTAAAGGACCGAGCTTGTTGGCTCAGCCCTTGTAGGGCTCCGTTTATGCTCCCGACTGCCCCCTACGACAGGGCGGTCACGGGTCACATCTACCGGTCCCGGCTATGTC
>NZ_JBQQCE010000561.1:0-5789 GCF_052245645.1 Streptomyces sp. KR55
CTCGGCTCGGGCACATTCGCGCCCGGTACCTCGCCTTCCGGTTTCTGCTCGCCGGTGATCTCGGGCGTTTTGCCCGGCGCGGCCTCGGTACGGGCCACCTTGGCGTTGGTGTACGTGCCCGGGGCCGCCGGCGTCGGGCCGCCCGGCACCGTCCGCGGGGAGCCGGACGGGCGCTGCTCCTTCGGCGGCGCCTTGCGCAGCGCCGTACGCTCCTTGTCGACCGAACGGCCGACCGCACCGTTCACGCCCTTGAGCGTGTCCAGCATCTGATGCGGCTTCAGGCCTGCGGCCGTCGCGAGTCCCGCCTCGGGCGTGGCGTTCGAGACATCCGGTGCGGCGGCTTCCTTATTGGGCTTCGCCGGGGCGGATGCGCCTGCGCGTCCGCCGCCGCCCCGCGCCGGTGCGGGAGCGGAGGTCGAGCGACCACCGCCGCCCCCGCCGCCTCCACCACGGCGGGCGTTGCGGGCGGCCTGCCGTGCGGTCTGCCGTTTGCTGCCCGACGGCTTGGACCGGGCGGCGGATCCACCGCCGCCGGATCCCGAAGTGCCGGACGCCTTGGGCGTGTTGGTCTTCGCCTCCGAGGCGGACAGGGGTGAGGGGCCGTTGCCCGGCGCCAGTTGCGGAGCGGAGCCGGGCCCCGGTGTGGAGACCTTGTCCGGGCCGGTTTCCGGTCCGGGGAAGGTGACGTGGCCGTTGCCCTCGGTGACGCTCTGGTCGTCGGGGGTCGGGGTCGGCTTGGTGCCGGGAGTGCTGCCCTGGCCGGTGCCGGTGCCGGTGCCACTGCCGGTGTCGCTGCCGCCACCGCCCGCCGTGTCCTCGCCCTTGTCTGCCGGTTTCGCGGCCCCCTTGTCCGCTCCGGCGCTCGGCTCCGTCTCGCTCTTCGCCGGGGCGCCCGCCGCCTGCGATCCCTGCTTCGCGGTGCCTTCGGCCTGGCCGCCGCCGTCCGCCGGCTTACCGGACGCCTGGGACGAACCCGCGTCCTGGGTACGGGCGTCCTCGTCCGCCTTGGCGAGCCGCTCGGGCCCGGCCGGCTCACCCGCCGGCGGGGTTGTGCCGGCTCCCGCACCATCGGCGGTGCGAGCCTCCGCGTCCCGTCGGCGGGCCTCGGCGTCCTCCGCACGCTGCTCCGCCTGCATCTTGTCGCCGCCGCCTCCGGCGGAGTCCGCCGAGGCCGTCGTGGTGAGCCCGGACGCATCGTTCCCGGTGCCGGTCGCCCCGCCGGGTCCGTCCGGCCCGAGGTCCTGCTCTGCGGACGCGCCGGTGAACAGGTCCTGGTCGGCGAGTCCCTGGGGTTCGTTGTCCGTCCCAGAACGTGCGGGAGCGTCCTGCGGTGAGGGGGACGCGTCCGCCACCTCTTCCGGCGCCGGTCCGACATCCGTGGACGGAAGGGAAGGTCGGGGGGCGTTGCCCTTCTTCCGCTCCTCGACGATGCCCGGGTTCTTCGCCGCCTCCGTGTAGCCGACGAGGTCGGTGTCGGGGACGGGCTCGTTGCCGCGGGCCGCGGGTGTGTCCTCGTCGGCGGCCGGCTCCTGCTCCGCGGGCTCCGAGTCCAGCCCCAACGGCTCGTCGTCCGCGTCCTGTTCGTTCTCCGGATCGCCCGCCGAGCGGATCGGGCCGGTGTCGCCGCCGGTCCGGGGCTTCTCGCCGGGCTCGGCGCCGCTCCGGTCGACGGGCGACGGGGCGGCCGCGGTGTTCGCGGCGACCGCCGGGCCCTCGTCCTGGCGCGTCTGCTGCTCGCCCGCCTGCCGCTCCGGCTCCTGCGGGGCCTCCTCCTGGCTTCCGGCCTCTTCCCGCTCCTCCTCGGCGGCGGCGTCGTCCTTCCTCGCCTCGTCCTGCTGCGCGCCGTCGTCCTCGGCCTTCTGCTGCTCGTCCTGCGCGGAAGCGTTCTGGTCCTCGCGGGCGGCGGTGTCCTTGTCCTCCTGCCCGGACTCCGACCGGTCCTGCTCCCGTGCCCCGGCCTCCTCCTTGTCCTGCGCAGCGGCCTCTTCGGGGGGCGTACTCCCCTTCCCGTCGCCGGCCGCTCCCTCACCGGGCTTCTCCTGCTCGCCCTCCCCGCCGGCTTCCGGCCCGCTTTCGGCGCCCTCCGGCCGCTCGCGCGCGTCCGGGCGTTCATCGGGGGTCTCGTCGCGCCGGCGCTCCTCGGCGACCTCGTCCGCCGCCCCGGGCACGGCCGAGGGCGCCGCCGCCGCATCCAGCGGCAGCGGCCCCGCCTGCTCCGCCTCCTCGACAAGGTCCAGCACCCGGTCGAGTACGGGCGCGGGCAGCCGTATCTCCAGCCGGTCGAGGACGAGGTCCTGCACCTGCGGTGCCAGCCGTCCCAGCTGGAGCCGGACCCGGCCCGACCGGTCCTCCGGGTCGCCGCGCAGGGATCGCAGGACTCCGTTCGCGACGCGGTCGACCAGGGTCGCCGGGTCCAGCTCCTCCATGCGGCGACGATCGGCGTTCACGGTCGCGTACCGCAGCCATCCCGGCGTGGCCTGCCCCGGCTCGATCTCCGGAGCGGACTCCTCGTCCCGTACGAGATCCTGCGCCGCCCCCTCCGCCTCCCGCTCGATCCGCTGGTGCGGCAGGCTCACCGCGCCGAGGTCACGGCCGACGCGCAACGTGCCCAGGCCGTGCGGGTTCTGGATGGTGTGCAGGAGCTCGTGGGCGAGCAGGCGCCGGCCGTCCGCCGTACCGGGCCGGAAGGCGCCCTCGCGGAAGAAGATGTCCTGGCCGACCGCGACCGCGTCCGCGCCGAGCAGCTCCGTCAGCTGTCCGGCGTCGCGGCCGGTGTGCAGCCGTACGCGTCCGAGGTCATGGCCGAGCCGCTCCTCCAGCTCCCGCCGGACGCCGGGGTCGAGGGGCTGGCCGGCGCCGCTGACGATGTCCTTCGGTTCCGGTGTACGGGACTTGGCGGCACGCTCCCTGCGCTTGCGGCGGCGCTGTTCGGCCGCCTGCTCGGAACGGGCGTCCTGGCTCTGCGTGTTGCTCACCGGGTCACCTCCCCATGGCCGCTGAGCCCTTCGTGCACGGCGCGCGCCAGCTCCTGCCCGAGCCGACGTGCGGACAGACCGGCGGGCAGGGGCGGCAGCCCGGACAGGGCGTCCACGGTCAGCGGGCCGTCCGTCGCCAGCGGTACGCCGTGGGTCCGGATCAGGCGGGTGAGCTCACGCTCGAACGCGGCCGAGACCCGCTCCGGGTCCACCCGGAAGCCGCTGAGGGCCAGTTCGCCCACGTCCACCCGGACCTCACGCGGGGTCACACCCATCCGCGCACCTCCGTCGGCGTCAGGGACCGCTCCAGCTTCAGGTACTCGGTGCGGGCCGCCGCGAGCATGTGCCGCATCTGCAGCCGGTCGCCCTCCTCGGCCGCCAGGAACGCGCCGGACAGGGCGATGTTGCGGATCGAGCCGCCCGCGACGGTGAGCTGGGCGAGCAGGTCGCAGTCGATGTCCTTGACCGGGGCCTGCGGCGGCAGGACGCGGCGCCAGATCTCGGCTCGTTCGTGTTCGGCCGGGAAGGGGAAGTCGACGACGAAGCGGATGCGGCGCAGGAAGGCGGTGTCGAGGGCCTTCTTCATGTTGGTGGTGAGGATGGCGAGGCCGCGGTAGGCCTCCATCCGCATGAGCAGATAGCTGACCTCGAGGTTGGCGTACCGGTCGTGGCTGTCCTTGACCTCGCTGCGCTTGCCGAACAACGCGTCGGCCTCGTCGAAGAGAAGCAGCGCGCCGCCGCGCTCGGCGGCGTCGAAGACACGGCGGAGGTTCTTCTCGGTCTCGCCGATGTACTTGCTGACCACCTGGGAGAGGTCGACGACGAAGAGGTCGAGGCCGAGTTCCTTCGCCATGACCTCGGCGGCCAGCGTCTTGCCGGTGCCGGAGCCGCCCGCGAACAGCGCGGTCACGCCGAGTCCGCGGCGCAGCGTGCCGGCGAAGCCCCACTCCTGGTGGACGGTCGGCCGCTGCCGTACATGGGCGACGATCTCGCGGAGCACGCCGACCTGCCGCTCGTGCAGCACCAGGTCGTCCCAGCCGGCCTGCGGTTCGATACGCCGGCCCAGCTCGTCCATGCCGATCCGGGCCTCGGCCAGCCCGGCCCGCCAGGCGAGTCGGGCCGCGGCCGGCTCGTCCTCGGTGAGCAGGTCACGGCGTACGGTGGCGGCCGCGGACCGTACGACATGCGGCGGCAGCTGGAACTGGGCCACGAGCGAACGGAGTTCGAGGTCGTCCAGGTCGATGTCCGCGAACGCGTCGGCCCACAGGGCGAGTTGTTCGTCGTCGTCGAGCCGGGGCACGCTCACGCGGGCGCCGTGCGGCCGGTCGGACCGCAGCGGGTCCTCGCTCGACACGACCATGGGTACGGCTGCCTGGGCCAGGAACGCCTCGGTCGCCGCCCGCTGGTCGCGGTCGAGTTCGCCCACCTCGACGAGCAGCGCGGCGGGCAGCAGGATCGCCTCGCGCTGCCAGAGCCGGGCGAGCCGGTCCCGTTCGGCGGGGTCGGTGGGCAGGTCCTCGGCGCTGATCGCGTAGAGGCCGAGCCCGGAGCGGGCGGCCGCGGCGGCGGCGATGTCGGCCCGGCTGCGCAGGTCCCCGCCGGTCAGCTCGACCAGCAGGGGCGCATCAGGGGTCGCTCCCGCCGTCCAGCCCGCGGCGACCCGGTTCGCGGCCAGGTCGTACGAGGGTGGCAGCCGGTCCGGCACCGGGGTGCGCCGCAGCCGGCCGTGCAGCCGGGCGTCCAGGTAGGGCGAACCCAGCAGGAAGTGCAGGATGCGTTCGTCGAGCCGCAGCCGGGAGGTGGTGAGCCGGGACTCGTCGTCGAGCTCGACGATCCGCCAGCGCCGCAGCGGGGCGACGGGGGTGAGCGCGCTCCAGTGCGGCTCGGCGAGGGCCGCCAGGGCGAGCGAGAAGGTGGGGTACCCCCGCTCCGGGTCACCGCTCGCGGCGGCGCACCGGGCGGCCGTCGTGGGGTCCAGGTCCTGGGCGGCGGTGAGCAGGACGAGGTCGCGTTCGAACGGGGTGAGTCCGAAGCAGGCGATGAGGGCGTCGAGGGGGGCGGCGTGCTGTGGTACGGAGGCGAGGTCGGCGTCGGGCTCGGGTTCCGCCCGCTGTGCGTCCGGCTCGGCGGCGCGTGCCGCGTGGGCGTCGACGCGGGCCAGGACGCGCCCGATCTCCGCGAGCAGCGTCGCGCCGCTGTCCCGCTCGCCGGCCGTGTTCGGCTCGTGTGCACCCATGTCCTCACCTGCCCCCGTCGCGCTCATCCCGTGTCACTTCTCCGTGTTCTCGCCCGTGCCGTCCGAGTTCCGTGGGCCGGGGCGGGCCGGCCGAGGGGTGCGGGTGGTCGTCCTACGGGTGCGCGCCGACGTCTTGGCGACGGCCTTCGCGGCCTTCTTGGCGACAGGCTTCTCGGTCTTTTTTGCGACGGCCGGTGCTTCGTCCTTCGCATCCTCCGTCGCCGGAACAGGGTCTGACGCCTCGTCATCACTCCGCTCCACCCCCGGAGGGACCGGCGCGCCCGGCGCCCCGAACGGCAGCACCCGCACATCCGTCCGTTCGACCGGCTTCCGCGGCACCGGCGTCTCACGCCCGTCGATGAAGACCAGCGCCGCCTGATAGACGACCGACAGTGCGTACGGCGTCTGGTGGAGCATCCCCCACAGCTTCGACGTCTCGTCGACGTCCATCACCGTCGGCGTGAACCGCACTCGCTGTGCGGCCTCGGCGAGGTCGCTGCCCGCCAAGTACGGCTTCTCACCGGCGAGTTCGATGACATCCTTCGGCAGGATCGGTGTCTCGTGCAGGGTGCGCACCA
>NZ_JBQQCE010000562.1:0-5755 GCF_052245645.1 Streptomyces sp. KR55
GAACTGCACAAGGCGCGGCTGCTGGCGACGATTCTGGGCGTCATCGTGACGCTGCCGGAGGTGGCGATCGGGGCGGCGCTGGTGTTGGGGGCGGTGCAGGTTGCGGACGGGGGGTTGTCGGCGGGGACGCTGGTGGCGTTTCTGTCCACGGCGCTTGCTCTTCGGTGGCCGGTGGATTCCATTGGCTTCCTGCTGGCGATGAGTCAGGAGGCGGCGACGGCTACTGAGCGGTACTTCGAGGTGCTGGATGCGGAGCCGGAGGTTGCCGGTGAGCCTGCGTCGGTGTCGGGGGGTGGGGAGCGCGGCCCGGCGTTGCGGGATGCCTCCCCCAGAGGGGGGACCCCCAGCGCCCACCCTCCCCCACTCTCGGCTTCGCTCGAGCGGGGGGACCCCCATCGCCCTGGGGGTCCCCCCTCTGGGGGAGGCACGACTGCCCGCGGCTGGGCGGGTTTGCGCTTCGATGCCGTCTCCTTTCGTTACCCCGACGCCCCCGCCGGCTCGCCGCCCGTGCTCGAACGTATCGATCTTCACATTCGCCCCGGCGAGTCCATGGCGCTCGTCGGGGCCACCGGTAGTGGGAAGACGACGCTGACCGCGCTGGTCCCCCGGTTGCACGAGGTGACCTCCGGGCGGATCACGCTGGACGGGGTGGACATCACCGCCATGTCCCGTCAGGAGCTGCGCTCCAGGGTCGCCGTCGCCTTCGAGGAACCCACGCTGTTCTCGGCGAGCGTCGGGGAGAACGTCCTCATGGGCGCCGCTGATGGTGCCGGAGCCGCCGAGCTGGACCGCGCCCTCGCCGTCGCGCAGGCCGAGTTCGCGCACGCGTTGCCGCAGGGCACGGACACGCAGGTCGGTGAGCAGGGTCTGAGCCTGTCCGGCGGCCAGCGGCAGCGGCTGGCGCTCGCCCGGGCGGTCGTGGGACGGCCGGAGTTCCTGGTGCTGGACGACCCGCTGTCCGCACTGGACGTGCACACGGAGGCCGCCGTGGAGGCCGCGCTGCGGGACGTTCTCGCGGCCACCACCGCCCTGATCGTGGCGCACCGCCCGTCCACGGTGCTGCTCGCCGACCGGGTGGCGCTGCTGTCCGGCGGCCGGATCGCCGCCGTCGGCACGCACCACGAACTGCTGCGGGCCAACGCCGAGTACGCCCACCTGATGTCCGGGGCGGACCAGACGCACCAGGAGGCAGCCCGATGACCGTGTCCGCCACCTCCACCCCGGTCGCCGACGAGCCGGAGGACTCGCGCCCCCGCACGGCCGACGACCCCTTCGACAAGGACGTCCTGCCCACCCCGCCCGGCGCCACGGCCGCCCTGCTGCGTTCCCTGCTCGCGCCGATGAAGGCCCGTGTCGCGCTGACCACGCTTCTGCTGCTGCTCCAGCAGGCGGCCGTGCAGGCGGGCCCGCTGCTGGTGGCGTACGCCATCGACAACGCCGTACCGGCGTTCCGCGACCACGACCACGGGCCGCTGATCGCGGTGGCGGCCGGCTATCTGCTGTGCGCACTGGCCTCCGGCGGGCTGCAGTACGCGTTCGTGGCCGCCTCCGCCCAGGTCAGCCAGGATGTGCTGCTGGACCTGCGCGGCCGGATCTTCCGGCACGCCCAGGCGCTGAGCATCGACTTCCACGAGCGCTACACCTCGGGCCGGCTGATCTCCCGCTCCACCACGGACGTCGAGTCGCTGCGCGAGCTGCTGGAGGAGGGCCTGCAGGAGCTGGTGATGGTCATCCTGTCCTGCGTGTACGTCGCGGTGATCCTGCTCTGGCTGGACCTGGGGCTCGGCGCGGTGGCGGTGGCGTCGTTCGTGCCGCTGTGGGGGCTCGTACGGCTGTACCAGCGGCGGGCGCGGCGGGTGTACCGGCAGCGGTCGACCGCGATCGCCGCCGTGATCGTGAAGTTCGTGGAGACGATGAACGGCATCCGCCCGGTGCGCGCCTTCCGCCGGGAGGCCGCCAACGACGCCGAGTTCCGCGTCCTGAACCGGCGGCACGAGCGGACCAACGGGGACGCGCTGCTGGAGATGGCCCGCTATGTCGTCGGCTCGCGGATCGTGGGCAACACAGCCGTCGCGCTGATCGTGCTGTGGGGCGCCCACCGGGTGGCGGACGGCACGCTGGCGCTGGGGGTGCTGGCGGCCTCGGTGCTGTACCTGCGGCGGATGTACGACCCGATCGACCGGTTCGGCATGTTCCTGAACTCGTACCAGTCGGCGGCGGCCTCGCTGGAGAAGATCGCCGGGCTGCTCGCCCAGACCCCTTCCGTGCCGGAGCCGTCGGAGCCTCGGCAGCTCCCGGCCCTCGCCTCCGAGCACCCCGGCCGCGAGGTCGTCTTCGACGGCGTCCGCTTCGCCTACCGCACCGGTGGCGAGGTGCTGCCCCGCTTCGACCTCACGATCCCGGCGGGGCAGACGGTCGCGGTCGTCGGCACCACGGGCGCGGGCAAGTCGACGCTGGCCAAACTGCTCGCCCGCTTCTACGACCCCTCGGACGGCCGGGTGCTGCTCGACGGGGTCGACCTGCGCGACCTGGCCGTGCCCGAACTGCGGCGCGGGGTGGTGATGGTGACGCAGGAGGCGTTCCTGTTCTCCGGCACGGTCGCGGAGAACATCGCCATCGGCCGCCCCGACGCGAGCCGCGAGGAGATCGAGCGGGCGGCGAAGGCGATCGGCGCGCACGACTTCATCAGCGCGCTGCCCGAGGGCTACGACACGGACGTCCGCAAGCGGGGCGGCCGTATCTCCGCCGGTCAGCGTCAGCTCGTCGCCTTCGCGCGGGCGTTGCTCGCCGATCCGGCGGTGCTGATCCTCGACGAGGCGACCAGCTCGCTGGACATTCCGGGAGAGCGGGCGGTGCAGCGGGCCATGGCGACGGTGCTGAAGGGGCGTACCGCGGTCGTCATCGCGCACCGGCTGTCCACCGTGGAGATCGCCGACCGGGTGCTCGTCATGGAGCACGGCCGGATCGTCGAGGACGGCAGCCCGGCCGAACTCATCGCGGGGACCGGCCGGTTCGCGGGTCTGCACCGGGCGTGGCGGGACAGTCTGGCGTGAGCGCCGACGGGGACGGGGACGGATGATCGACGCGTACGAGGATCCCGGCAGACCCGACTGCCGGAGCGGCGGCCGGTATCTGTGGTGGCTGGTGCGCAGCCAGCCGGGGCGGTCGGCCGCGGGGGCGCTGCTGGGATGCGTGTCGCTGGTGGCCTCGGCGGCGGTGCCGTATCTGCTGTCCCGGGCGATCGACGACGGGCTGGAGCCCGGCGACGGGACCGCGCTGGCCGGCTGGGCCGCCGCCCTGCTGGTGGCCGGGGCGCTCACGGCCTGGCTGGACATCATGCGGCACCGCATCATGACCCGGGTGCGGATGGACGCCAACTTCCGCACGGTCAAGGTCGTGGTCGGGCAGGCGGTGCGGCTGGGCTCCTCGCTGCGGCGGCAGGTCGCGGCCGGGGAGGTCGTCACGATCGGTGTGGGGGACGTGCAGACCATCAGCACGTCGCTGACCGTCGTGGGGCCCGGCGTGGGGGCGGTCGTCTCGTACGCCGTGGTCGCCGGGCTGCTGCTGGCCGTGTCGCCGCTGCTGGCGGCCGTGGTGCTGCTGGGCGTGCCGGTGATCGCCGTGCTGGTCGGGCCGCTGATGGGCCGGTTGCAGGGCGTGGAGACGGCCTACCGGGAGCGGCAGGGCGTACTGACCGCGCGCATCGGCGACCTGGCGGGCGGGCTGCGCGTGCTGGGCGGACTGGGCGGCAAGGACCTGGTCGGCGACGCCTTCCGCCGCGACTCGCAACGGCTGCGGGCCGAAGGCTACCGGGTCGGGGCGGTGACCAGCTGGATCCAGGCGCTGGGCCTCGGGCTGCCGACGGTGTTCCTGGCCGTGGTGACCTGGCTCGCGGCGCGGATGGTGGCGCAAGGGGACATCACCGTGGGCGAGTTGGTGTCCGTGTACGGCTATGTGGCCGTGCTGGTGGTGCCGGTGGCGTACTTCCTGGAGTTCGGCAACCAGGTCAGCCGGGGGCTGGTGGCCGCGCGGCGGGTCGTACGGTTTCTGCGGCTGGAGCCCCTGGAGGACAGCGGCGTGGAGGACGCGCCGGCCGAGCCGTCCGTACTGTACGACCCCGAGTCGGGAGTCCGGGTGATGCCGGGCCGGCTGACCGCGCTGGCCGGTGCGCGGCCCGCCGACTCGGCGACCGTCGTCGACCGGCTCGGGCGGTACGTCCCTTCGGCGGCGACCTGGGGTGACAGACGGCTCGACGAGGTCGCGTTGCCGCAGGTCCGGGCGCGGATCCTGGTTGCGGACCACGAGGCCGACCTGTTCGCGGGCACGCTGCGGGAGATGGTGTGCGGACGCCGGGACCGGGACGACGCGGCGATCGCGCGGGCCGTGCACGCGGCCGTCGCCGACGACGTCGTGCAGGGCCTGCCGGACGGGCTGGACTCCCGGATCGACGCGCAGGGCCGCAACCTCTCCGGCGGGCAGCGGCAGCGCGTACGGCTGGTGCGGGCGCTGCTGGCCGATCCCGAGGTGCTGCTCGCCGTGGAGCCGACGTCCGCGCTGGACGCGCACACGGAGGCCGCGGTGGCGGAGCGGCTGCGCGCGGCCCGGGACGGCCGTACGACCGTCGTCACCAGCACGTCCCCGCTGGTGCTCGACCACGCGGACATCGTGTACTACCTGGTCGACGGCAAGGTCGCGGCCGGCGGCAGCCATCAGAGTCTGCTGGCCGAGGAGCCCGGGTACCGGGCGCTGGTGGCCCGTGACGCGGAGGAGACGGTGCGATGACAGCGGGACCGGGCCGGCTGCCGGTCGCGGAGCGGGCCGACGTACGGCGGGCCACGCTGGGGCTGGTCCGGGCGGACGGGCGGGCCTTCGCCGTCGCGGTCGCCCTCAACGCGCTGGCCGCCGGGGCGGGGCTGGCCGGGCCGTGGCTGCTCGGCCGGATCATCGACGAGGTGCGGGCGGGGGCCGGCGTCGCGGTGGTGGACCGGCTGGCGTTCGCCATCGTGCTGTGCGCTCTGGCGCAGCTGCTGCTGGCGCGCTGGGCCCGGTACGTGGGGCACCGGTTCGGCGAGCGGACGCTGGCCCGCATCCGGGAGGGCTTCGTCTCGCGGGCACTCGCGCTGCCCGCCTCGGCCGTGGAGCGAGCCGGGACGGGCGATCTGACGGCCCGGGGCACGGCCGACGTCGCCGCCGTGGGGGCCACGTTGCGCGATGCCGGGCCCGAGCTGCTCGTCGCCTTCGTCCAGGCGGCGTTCCTGCTCGGCGCGGTCTTCGTGCTCGACCCGCTGCTCGGCGCCCTGTCGGCGCTCTGTCTCACCCCCATCTGGTTCTCGATGCGCTGGTATCTGCGCCGGGCCCGGGACGCCTATCTCGCCGAGGGCGCGGCCACGTCGGACGTCGCCGAGATCCTCGCGGCGACCGCTGCGGGCGCCCGCACGGTCGAGGCCTTCCGGCTCGCCGAGCGGCGGACCGCCGCGAGCCGGGACGCGCTGGAGACGGCCCGCCGCACCCGGCTGCACACGCTGTTCCTGCGCTGCGCGTTCTTCATCGTCGTGGACTTCGCGTACGTCATCCCGGTGGCCGGCGTGCTGCTGCTCGGCGGCTGGCTGCACGCGCGCGGCGAGATCAGCCTGGGGTCGGTGGTGGCGGCCGCCCTGTATCTGCGGCAGTCGACCGAACCGCTCGACCAGCTCCTGGTCCGGATCGAGCAGTTGCAGAGCAGCGGCGCCTCCTTCGCCCGCGTCGAGGGCCTGGC
>NZ_JBQQCE010000563.1:0-5747 GCF_052245645.1 Streptomyces sp. KR55
ACCCACGACCGCTGGTTCGCCCGCTCCTTCGACCGCTACCTGGTCTTCGGCAGCGACGGCCGGGTCCGCGAGACCCCGGAACCGGTATGGGACGAACGCCGCGTGGAGCGGGCCCGCTAGCGCGGTTCACGTCCAGCGCAGCAGTGCGCCCAGGCCGCCCGCCGGTACGTCCTGCTCGCGTGCCGCCTCGGCCGGGGTCAGTGAGATCGCCGGTGCGGCCGTCGCCACCGCCGAACGGATCAGCGCGTCGTCCGCGCGGGCGGACCAGGAGTGCTGCTCGCCGAGGATCTTCAGGTCCGTACGGCGCACCGCCAGCTGGTCCGGGTCCTCCCCGACCCACACCTCGCGGTGCGTGTCGGGGCCGTCCGGGCGGACGACCAGCTCATCGATCCGGCGCTCCCGGGCCGCCTCGATCACTGCGGGCACGCCCTCCGCCGCCTGCGCACGGGCCGCCAGGAACCGTTCCAGCTCGGCCTCGGCATGCCGGCGCACATGGGTGGCGCGGGCCTCCTCCACGTCCGCGTCGAGGAGCCGGCTGCCCGTGCCGTGCGGGGCCTCCACCACCCGGTCGTGCAGCCGCTGCGGCAGCCGCTCGTGCACGGCCCGCCGCTCCCGGTCCTCGCCGACCAGGATCAGCAGATCGGCCAGGGTCTCCTCCTGGCACACCGCGAGCGCGTCGGCGATCTCCGCCGCGTTGTGCTCCCAGGTGTTCTCCACCCGCAGCTGGAAGTGCCGCTCCGACCAGTCCACGCTGCTCGTACGGTGCACCGGCCACTGGCGTCCGGCGACCGAACCGGCCTTCTCCCGGACCAGCGCGCTGCGCAGCTCGAAGTCGGCGCCCTTGCGGTCGACGTACGCCACGACGGCCACGGCGTCCTCGCCGGTCAGGTCGAGCAGCGGGGCGGCGCGGGGCAGCGGCGCCCACTGCGCCCAGCCGCCCTGCGGGGCGCGGGCCAGCGGCGGGTCGAGGACCACCTCACCGGCGCGGGCGAACAGGGCCCGGCCGTGCGGCTCCGGCGAGTGTTTCAGCTCCTCGATCGCGTCGCGTACGGCCCGGCAGGTCGCCTCGTCGGTGCCCTGACCCGCGAGTTCCCGGGACATCGCCTCGGCCGTCAGATGCCGCTCGTGGGGCGTGTCCTCCGCGTGCCGGGAGAGGTCGACGTACACGGAGGCCCAGGGCCCCGGATGTTCGTAGAGTGGATGCAGGAACGCGAGATCCATGGCTCCCTCCCGGTTGCCGCTCGGGGGTAATGCTTGCCGGGCGGGTACCCGTACCCCATGAATGAACACAATGAGCGGGGCACCACCATGACCGGAGTCGAACCGGGTCGGCTGGACGACCAGCAGCTCATGAAGGAGCTGGAGACCATCCACCGCACGCGCCACGACACCCTGCTGTACGGCTCGAACGACGCGCTGCGCGCCCACAACGAACGCATGGCCCAGCTGGAGGGCGAGTACCTGCGCCGCAATCCGCGCCGCTTCGTCTCCCCGGGGCGCACCCGTGAGGGCGCCCGGGAGCGGGCCGCGGTCTGTGACGGGTCCGGCGGACGGCAGACCCCGGTCGGGAAGTGGGGGCAGGGCGCCGCCGCGACCGAACCGGGCCCGGACCGCAGCCCCGGCACGTGACACGACGGCGGGACGGCCGGTCCCCTGACGACCGTCCCCTTTCGGCCGGTCCTGTTACGCCGTCTCCTTCGCGAACACCTCCAGGAACGCCGCGCAGAACGCCTTGAGGTCGTTCGGCTTGCGGCTCGTGACCAGCTTGTTCGAGCCGTGGTCGCAGACCTTGACCTGTTCGTCCACCCAGGTGCCGCCCGCGTTGCGGATGTCGGTCCGCACGCTCGGCCAGGAGGTCAGCACCCGGCCCCGTACGACGTCGGCCTCGACCAGCGTCCACGGCGCATGGCAGATCGCGGCGACCGGCCGGCCCTGCTCGAAGAAGTCCCGGACGAACGCCACGGCCTTGGGGTTCATCCGCAGGAAGTCGGGATTGGCCACACCGCCCGGCAGCACCAGGCCGTCGAAGGAGTCGGCCGACGTCTCGCCCACCACCTCGTCGACGGCGAACGTGTCCGCCCTGTCGAGGTGATGGAAGGCCTGCACCTCGCCCGGCTTCGTCGACACGAGCACGGGATCGTGGCCGGCCTCGACGGCTGCCTGCCAGGGGTCGGTCAGCTCGACCTGTTCGACGCCCTCGGGTGCGGTGAGAAACGCGATGCGCATGACGGTTCACCGTCCCTTCGTCACACCGGTCCCCGGATGTCGGGGGCGGCCGGGTGGAGGCCGTGGTCCGGTTCGGCCCGGCTGATGTCGGCGAGCGCGCTGTCCGGGTCCTGCGCGACCGCCAGGTCCCCGAGACTCACCATTCCCACGGGGAGGCCGTTCTCCACGACCGGCAGCCTGCGTACGGCCTTCTCGCGCATCAGCGCGACCGCCGTCGACACCGGGTCCTGCGGCGACACCATGACGGGGTGCGGTGTGCACACCGACCGTGCGCTCACGGTGAGCGGATCGAGACCCTCGGCCACGGCACGCACCGTGATGTCACGGTCGGTGAGTATGCCGACCACCTGCTGTCCGTCGGCCACCACCACATCGCCGATGTCCTGGGCGCGCATCAGCTGCGCCGCCTCCACCACCGAGGCGTCCGGACGGACGGCGACCACGCCCGGCGTCATCACCTCCCGCACGAAATCGGCCATCATGGCCCCTCCTCCCGTCGCTCACCGCGCGTCAGGGCCTCCGCCAGCTCCTGGACGTTGCCGTAACGCGCCGAACGGGGCAGTCGCCGCAGCGGCTCGATCAGGGCGTCGGGCACGTTCCGGCGGCGCAGGGCGCTCATCAGCTCGCCCGGTCCCGCGGGAAACGCGCTGCGGCCCAGAATGCGGCCCAGCTCCAGCCGGATCTCCGCAAGGGAGCCCGGCATGGCCGGCCCGCCTGCGATCCGGAGATCGTCCTCGGCCACGGGCTCGGGATCGTTCCACTCCTCCGTGCGGGTGGGGTGGCCCGACCTGAGCAGCCCCTGCAGTTCGTGCTTCATCTCCTCGTCCCGGTGGACGCTCAGCCGGTCACTGCCTCGCTGCATGTCGTGCTCCAGATATTCGGGGGTGCGCACCGCGTACCCGGAGGGCGGGCGGCGACACCGGCACGGCGCCGCACAACCGCCTACTTCTTCTGCCGGCCCGGCAGGAACTCCTGCACCTTCGCCTTCAGGCCCTGCTTGATCATGGAGCCGCGGTCGGCGTCGCCCTTCAGGATCGACGCGGCCGTCGCCTCCATCTGCTCCCATGTCGCGTGCGGCGGGATCGGCGGCACCGCCGGGTCCGTGAGGAACTCGATCACCGCGGGACCGTCGGCCTCCAGACCGGCCCGCCAGCCCGCCTCGACGTCCCCCGGCTTCTCCACGCGCACGCCGGTCAGGCCCAGGGAGCGGGCGAAGGCGGCGTACTGCACGTCCGGGATCTCCTGCGAGGGCAGGAAGGACGGGGCGCCCTCCATGGCCCGCATCTCCCACGTCACCTGGTTCAGGTCATGGTTGTTCCAGACGCCGACCACCAGCCGCGGATCCTGCCAGCGGTCGAAGTACTTCGCCGCCGTGATCAGCTCGGCGAGCCCGTTCATCTGCATCGCCCCGTCCCCGACCAGCGCGATCGCCGGCCGGTCCGGATGGGCGAACTTCGCGCCGATCGCGTACGGCACGCCGCAGCCCATCGTCGCCAGCGTCCCGGAGAGCGAGGAGCGCATGCCGGGCCGCATCGTCAGGTGCCGGGCGTACCAGTTCGCGGCCGACCCCGAGTCGGACGTGATGATCGCGTCGGCCGGCAGCAGCGGGTCCAGGGCGCTGGCCACGTACTCCGGGTTGATCGGATCGGCCGACAGCCCCGCCCGGCGCTCCATCACCTCGCGCCAGCGCGTCACGTTCGCGCACACCGTGTCGAACCACTCGCGCCCGCGCTCGCCGTCCAGCAGCGGGATGAGCCGCTGGAGGGTCTCCCTGGCGTCGCCGACGAGATTCACCTCGTACGGATAACGCATCCCGACCATGTGCGGATCGATGTCGATCTGCACCCCGCGCGCCTTGCCGAACTCCGGCATGAACTGTGTGTACGGGAACGAGGAGCCGATGGTCAGCAGCGTGTCGCAGTCCCGCATCAGCTCGTACGACGGACGGGTGCCCAGCAGACCGATCGAGCCGGTGACGTACGGCAGTTCGTCGCTGAGCACGTCCTTGCCGAGCAGCGCCTTGGCGACGCCCGCACCGAGCAGCTCGGCGATCCGCTCCACCTCCGACCGTGCGCCCGCCGCGCCCTGGCCGACGAGAATCGCCACCTTGTCACCGGCGTTGAGGACGTCCGCGGCCCGGTGCAGGGACTCCTCGGAGGGAATCGCCGTCCACGCGCTGCGGTCCAGGCTGGAGGGCACCATCTTGAACTCGTGGGTGGGCGGCGAGTAGTCGAGCTCCTGCACGTCGCCGGGGATGATGACCGCGGTGGGGGAACGGCGGGCGTACGCGGTGCGGATCGCCCGGTCCAGCACGTTCGGCAACTGCTCCGGAACCGTCACCGTCTCCAGGAAGTCGGAGGCGACGTCCTTGAACAGCGCGTGCAGGTCCACCTCCTGCTGGTACGAGCCGCCCATCGCGCTGCGGTGCGTCTGGCCGACGATCGCCAGCACCGGAACATGGTCCAGCTTGGCGTCGTACAGACCGTTGAGCAGGTGGATCGCGCCCGGCCCCGAGGTCGCCGCGCACACTCCGAGACGGCCGCCGAACTTGGCGTAGCCGACCGCCTGGAACGCGGACATCTCCTCGTGCCGGGACTGGATGAACCGCGGCCGGTCGTCGGCGCGGCCCCAGGCGGCGAGCAGCCCGTTGATCCCGTCGCCGGGGTAGCCGAAGACGTGCTCCACACCCCACTCGCGCAGCCGCTGCAGGACGTGGTCGGAGACCTTGGTGCTCATGTGAGGCGTCCTTCCGGACGTAGGAAGTGAGTCGCGTAAGGGGGTGTCGGCAGGGTTGTCGGCATCCCTACGAGTCACCCCCCGCCCCTGTGGAAAACCTGCCGGGTGCTTGCCGACCGGGCCGGGGGCGGATCACCCACACGAGCGTTGACGTCCCGCCAATGGGGTCCCGCCGCGCGCGTCCCCATTGACGGGAGGGCTGTGATGGCTGTGGGGACGCGGTCCTCGTGCCCCCGTCGCCGTCGGTCCGATCGGTCCAAGGAGTCCGTCCCATGCGCCCAAGCAGCGCCCGTGTCCTGTCCGTCGCCATTCTGGCCGGGGCTGTGCTGGCCAGTGCCGTTCCCGTCGCCTCGGCGGATCCGGCTGCGGAGGTCAGACCCGCCGCCAGCCGACCGGGCGGCAGCGTCACCATCTCCGTGTCCTGCGATCCCTTCGGAGGGAAGGCGCCCGCCACTGTGGTGGCGAAGTCCAAGGCGTTCGCCGGGGGGACCCTGAAACTGAGCCTGGTGCCCGGCAACGACAACGCACTGTCCGGGCCCGCATACCGGGGGACCGCCCGCATCCCGCCCGCCGCGAGCCTCCCGGCCCTCCCGCCCCCTGCTGGATCGGCTGCTCCGCCTCCCGGTGGATCGGCTGCTCCGCCCCCTGCTGGATCGGCTGCTCCGCCTCCCGGTGGATCGGCTGCTCCGCCCCCTGCTGGATCGGCTGCTCCGCCTCCCGGTGGATCGGCTGCTCCGCCTCCCGGTGGATCGGCTGCTCCGCCCCCTGCTGGATCGGCTGCTCCC
>NZ_JBQQCE010000564.1:0-5737 GCF_052245645.1 Streptomyces sp. KR55
TACAAAAACTTTTGGACGGAGACGAGCGCGGTATGCCGTGCGTCAGCCAACCCCAACAGGCTCCCACCGACGTTCGGGGCAGCCGCCACCAGCGTCAGCCGGCCAGACGGCAAACCTCCCGTCGCCGCATCCAGTCCGGGCAACCCGAACGTGGTGCTGCCGACCGGGCCTGAGGTGAGTGCGGCGCCGATGGCGTCGCCCAGCGTGGCGAGCCTGCGCGGCGCGCTCTCGCGTTCCGAATGGCCTTGGCTGTTCACCGCACCTCCTGCGGGCGCCGCGCCCATGGCCGCGGCCGGATCGGATGAGGGGGTACCGGAGACGACGTCGGCGGGCAGCAGCACCGCGACCGGTGTGGTGTTCCGCAGGAGCACCTGCGGCTGACCCTGAGCCGCCCGCGTGATGAGGTCACCGAAGTCCTTCTGCGCCGCGCTGAGAACGTGGGACGGCAGTACCTCGGTCTTCCGCGCTGCCGGAAGCCGGTCGAGCGGCGCCAGCAGAACGCGATCCTGCCGCTTCTGGCCCTTGTAGATCAGGGTCGTGCGCCCGTCTTCCTCGGCGCGCTTGACCAGGGCGTAGAGGGCGTTGCGTGCCTCGGTCGCGGTCATCGCGGACTCTTCGTACGCTGGCTGACTCACTCACCCTCCCAGACCTGTCAACTCACCACCATGATAGCAGTATCCACACAATTAAGAATCAAAGTCACACCTATTTCCGCAAACTCCACTCATTAGAGAGGGGCTTCGGTGTGAGTTGACCGCTGCGAGCACGAGGTTCCCCGGAGTGTCGAGCGCGGCCGGGTACAGACCGAAGGCCGGGACCTTCAACACCGGTCCCGGCCTTCCACTCACGTCTCCCGCAGACGATCACACCCCGCCTGGCGCGGCCTCAGCTCCCTGCCGCCGGCTCCTGCTCCGGCACTTCGGGCGCGTCGTTGTACGCAAGGTGCCCGATGTTCGCGCTAGTTGACACTTGGTCGCGATGGTTGCCACCCGGTGGCCTCAAGATTGAGAAGCGGCCCCACGTGGCAGTCTCTTCTGAGCTCACTTTGCGATCTTGGGCCGGAATGAGTTTTGACCCCAGCCAGGAGCAGCGAGTCAGGCCCCTCATGGCCAGCGGAAACCATTTCTGTTGGCAGGGGCGGTTGCGCGAGCATGCCCCAGTGACCTTGTTGCGGTGCGCTGGAGGCGTCTGATGGATGCGAGCCCCAAGCCCAGGCCCAGGCTGATCTTGCTGTGTGGGCTTCCTGGCTCCGGGAAGACGACACTGGCCAAGCGCCTGGCGAGAGAGATTCCGGCGGTGCGTCTGTGTCCGGACGAATGGATGGCGGATCTCGGCATCGACCTGTTCGATGAGCGAACGCGCGACCGGCTTGAGAGGCGGTTTTGGGGCCATGCCCAGGAACTGTTGAGGCTCGGACAGACGGTGATCCTGGAGTACGGCTTCTGGGCGCGATCTGAACGGGATGAAAAGCGGTTGGCAGCACGCGAACTCGGGGTTCCGGTTGAACTCCACTACCTTGCCGCGCCCATCGATGAGCTGTGCCGCCGCCTCGAAGCCCGCAGCCGGGAAGGGGGACCGGGGACCGTCCCGGTCAGCCGTGAGTTGCTTGAGGAGTATGTGAAGCTCTTCCAGGCACCCAGCGATGACGAGCTCGGTCTCTTCGACGAACAGCCTCCGTGCCGACATGGATAACTGGGACCTTCCAGCAAGCGTGGCCGGGTCGTGGGGGTGGCCAGGCTCGGGCCGACCTGCCGAAAGGGCGAGTCAACTGGGGGCTTGCCGTTGCAGCCGGATTTGAGCCAGGCGGTGGGTGTCGGTCCCGGCGTCGATGCGTGCTGCGAATTCGTTCGCGTATGCCTCGATCTGCTCGCGGAGAGCTGTGTAGAGCTGCGACGGACTGCTGCGGATGAGATAGATCCACTTGTCCCAGGTGACCCTGGAGCCGGTCCAGCTTTTCCTGGTGTCCTCGCGCGGCGCGGTGCCGCGTCCCGGCCGGTCATTCGAACGGCAGTACCGTTATGGGGTGGCGAAAGACGAGACGGTATACGACTTCCCGAAGGACCTCATCGAGGCCCAGGACGAGCTTGATGAGGTACGAGGCGAGCTGAAGAAGCTGCCCAAGAAGCAGCCCTGGTCCGTCGAGCCGCTGCCCGCATGGACGACCCACGAGAACGCCTGGCGGACCTCCTCCCGCCCCGATTCCCCCGGTTGGGACTCTGTCGACCAGCAGCGCATCGGCACGCTGCGGGCGCGGGAAGTTGAACTCGCCGCTCTGATCGTCGGCCATTCCTTCTGGAAGGGCATCGCGGCCGAAGAGCGAACACCAGCACGCGATCAGCTCAAGCACCACCGCGAGCGGACGACCGTCGTGGCCTAGCCCCTTCTTGCCGCACGTGGCCGTCAGAGCTGGCCCCGCCACCGGGCTCCTGCCGGATGGCCTTTGGTGGCCTGAACCATCGAGCACGTCGAAGACCCGGCTGTGCGGGACGGCGTGGGTTCAGTCCCGGATCATTGGTTCGGTACGGGTCGCTCGGTGCCCATGGGGTGTTCGGTGAGGGCGGCGAGCAGGTCGGCCGGATCGGGGGTGGCTCCCGCGGCGAGGTAGCGGATTCCCTCGCCTGTCGGGGGCCCGGCGGTGTCTGGGCCGAGAGGGTGGCGTCGGCTCGGTGAGGTGCGCCAGCCGTGCCGTTCATCCCAGGCCAACGCGGGTACGGGAGCGCCGGGTTCAAGGACGATTGCCGCGACGCACACGTCGCCGGCGAGCAGCTGCACGGCGGGTGGCTCGCCAGATGCGCTCCAGCCGGCTTCCTCGAGCTTCTGGGCAACGGCGGCGAGGTAGGGGGCTATGGCCCGGGCGCGCTGCTCGGCCTCGGCTAGGACGAGTGCGCGTCGTACGGCGCCGCCGGGGTAGCCCAGATGCTTCGCGGCCTGCTGCGGTGTCAGGGAGGCGTCGCTGTCCAGGAGGTCGGCAATCCGCTCTGCGCGCAGCTGGGCGAGGGCGTGCTGCGCGGTGTCCCGGTGCACGTGGAGGGCGTCGACGACCGCCGCGGAGCTGATGGCGGGGTCCGTGTCCAGGAGCTGGGCGACCTTCTCGCGGACCTGCTCGCGCGGTACGAGGTCGCCGACGCCTTTCGGCCGGCCTCCTGCTGTAGCCGGCTTCTTCTGCCGGGAGGTCTTAAAGCGATGCACGATGCCACGCGGCCAGTGCTCCACTCCTCCCACGGTCACCATGTGCTCGGCCAGATGCGGGTCACCCTTATAGGTGTCCCAGGTCCGCGGGGAGATGCCGACGACTGCTGCGGCCTCACGGCGGTCCAGCAGGTCCTCCTCGTCGTCAGTGTCCGAGAGTTCGGGGATCGGCTCGCCTGCCTCGTACGCGTCGACCTGCTCGCCGTCGAACAGTAACGTGCGCGACCCGCTGGAGCTGATCGGCGCGGGAAACCCTTCTGCGGCGTACGCTTTGGCGTTGAGGTAGCTCTGCAGCTTCACCTTCTTACGCTCGGCCAAATCGGCAAGCGTGCGCACCAGGTGGCGCCGTCCTGCACGGATCATCCAGGCCTCCCAGCCCCACGGGCTCAAGGCCCAGATCCTCCACGCGCGCTTCATCCGAAAAACGGTACCGAACTTACCTCAACCGCAGGCAGTCGCTACACCTGCAGCGTCCAGTTGTCGTAGAGCACCCAGACGTGCGCCACGATCCCTCCTCTTTCTCGGCGTTGTGATTGCGGCATGGACGTCAGCGACGGCAGGCCGCCGCGCAGGGGGTACCGAATGCCGCGGACAACGGCCCTCCCCCTGTTACTGCGACCCAGCCTTCTGGCACTGGAGTCGACGGTTACCGGCGGGGGCGGGATCGCCGCGCGCGACGCAGCCACCGTCTCAGTGCCGAGAGACGTCCGCCCTCGCCCAGATCGGGCGGCGGGTAGGGCGGCAGGGGTGGCCAGGCCGTCTTCGGCTGCGGCGGATCCGGTCTGCGAAGGCCAGCGGCTGCGCGGGGAACGTCGGAATTCCTGGTGCAGGCGGCCCGGCCGGTGTCCCTTTCCTTGATCCTCCCTCAACTCCCAGGGTCTCCCCGTCGGCTTGGCGTCATTACTTTCGCCCGCCGGGATTCGGGCGCGGCTGCGCGGCATGTTGCGGCCGCCGACGCCAGCGGCTTCCCGGACACCCACCCGAGAGTAAGAGTATGCGGTACAGTTTTCTCGATCAGAGTTGATGCTGCGTGCTCCGACCAGCCGCGTTGTGAATGGACCGCTTGAGGTTCCGCCGGGTTCCTGGAGGATCGGTGAGAGAACGGAACATCGTGCCGGTAGTGCCGCCTCAGGAGCAGCACCGGATGCCGGAGTACGTGAACTCGCCACACAGTCCCGCGTTACCCCCGGGCACAGGCCCGGCCGCGCCTCTCGCAGCAGCTCCGGTCGGCGACTGGTCCGAGGATGTCCTGACCAAAACCGTCCTGCCCAGCGTCCTGGAAGGTGCGGTGCCCCAGACCCGTCCAGTAGTGGTGTACGTCCTGGGGCAACCAGGCAGCGGCAAGACCACGGTCGTCGACCTCGTGCACGCCGCGCTGGCGGCGCGGGGCGGTGCGGTGCGGGTGGACCGCGACACCTACAAGAACGTCCACCCCCACCACAGCCAGTACCTGCTGGAGGACGTGCGCACCGCCGGGGAGCGGGTCCGGCCGGAGACGTACTGGTGGCAGGCCGTGGTGGAGGCCCGGGTGCGCGAAGGCCGCTACGACGCAGTGGTGGAGGTACCGGTGTCCCGCCCGGAGGAGTTCCTCGCCGGTGCGGCCGCGTCCCGGCAAGTGGGCTACTGGGTGGAGGTCGTGGTCGTAGCCGCGTCCTGGGCGGTCAGCCAGCTCAGCACCCTGGAGCGGGACCTGCACCTTGTCCAGGAAGGCCGGGCGCCCCGGTACGTCTCGTGGGACAACCACGACATGTGCGCCGACGCACTGATCCCGACCATCGGCGCGGTCGAGGCCGGGAACCTGGCACACCGTGTGTTCGTCATCCGGCGCGGCACCGAGACGGCGATGGACGTCATCTACGCCAACGAACTCAACCCCGACGGGCGCTTGCTCCGCCCGGCAGACGCGCCAGGCGCAGTGCTCGCCGAGTGGCGACGGCCGTGGGGTGCCAGGGAGACGGGTCGGGTCCACCGTCAGCTCGCCGACGCCGAGCGGCGCCTGGCCGATCCCGCGCTGCCCGAGGACTGGATGCTTGCCCTGCGCCGCACCCCTGAGCGCGCCGCCGCGCTGGCCGAACCGGTCCGACGCATCGCACAGCCCCGCCTGGAGCCGCCCGGGGTGGACTATCACAGGCTCTCCGTCGAAGAACACAAGTGGATCTACGACGAGTTGATCGTGCCGTCCCTGGGGCCCATCACCCCGCAGGAGCAGCCGGTCGTCATCTACGTGCTGGCCCAGCCGGGCGCCGGCAAGTCGCGGGCCGCTCGGATGATCCTGAACAGCCTGCGTAGTCCCGTCCACATCAGAGGCGAGATCTTCAAGACGGCTCATCCGGACTACCTGCGACTGCTGCGCGAGGAGCCGCGCACGGCCTCGGCACGGATCCGTACCGACTACCGGACCTGGCAGGCCTGGTACGAGGCTTACGTGCGCCGGTGCCGCGGAAACATTGTCGTCGAGATCACCCCCGAGAGCCCTGCCCAGTTCGTGGCCCGCGCGGCCGCTGACCGGCAGGTGGGCTACCGGACGGGGCTGGTGGTCCTGGCGGTC
>NZ_JBQQCE010000565.1:0-5719 GCF_052245645.1 Streptomyces sp. KR55
GGGACGGGGGCGCGGCGCACGCGATGTGGCCGTGCCCCCGTCCCGTGCGTCATGCGGCGTCCGCGTCGAGCTCGAACCACACCGACTTGCCCACCGCGTGCGGCCGTACGCCCCACGCGTCCGCGAGGGACTCCACCAGCACCAGGCCCCTTCCGTGCGTCCCCTCGTCGGCCTTCGGTGCGCACAGCCGGGGCCGGCGGGCCACGAAGTCCCGTACCTCCACCCGCAGTCCACCGGGTCCGACGGTGGCCGTCAGGACCGCGTCGTGGTCGGTGTGGACGATCGCGTTGGTGACGAGCTCGCTGGTGAGCAGCTCCGCCGTCTCGGACCTGCCGGGCCCTCCCCAGTGTCGTAACAGCTCACGCAGTTCCCTGCGGGCCTGTGGGACCGCCCGCAGGTCCGCCCGGCCGAGTCTGCGCCTCAGTTGGGGCGTCTGCGCCCGCTCCTTGGCGGCGCCCCGTCGTGCCTGCCTCTCCATGTCCCCCGCCCGCGTGCCGATGTCGGTTCCCCTCCTGCTCGAACACGTTCACGGAGATCCATGCCCCGTCGGCAACGGGCCAGTCATGCGGAGTCGTCAACGACCAGGTGTTCGGGGAGACTGGCTGATTTCGTACGTCGTGGCGCCGCCGGACAGACCCGGAAGCGGCCCTACAGCGCCTCCCAGACGGCCGCCGCCGTACGGTCGTCGGCGTAGCCCTTGACTCTCACCTGGGTGTCGGCGAGGAAGGCGGCGAGGCCCGGCGGCTCCGGGTGGGACCACCGTTCGGTGAGATGGGCGGGCAGCTCCGGCTCGCCGCGCAGCGGGTCGGCGAGGCCGCCGGTGCACATCAGGAGCGTGTCGCCCGGTCGGGCGACGGAGGCGCGGAAGCGGAAGGGTTCGCGGGGTGGCTCGGGGGGCGGGTCGTACGGGGTCGGCGGTGTCGTGATGCCGAGGTCCATGGTGAGCCGGTCGCCCTCCGGCGTCTCGGACGGCAGCGATCCGAAGCCCACGACGGGCTCACCGGTCACGTCGGTGACCTGGGGTTCTATGTCCTGCCAGGCCCCGTCACGCAGCCGGAACAGTCCGCCCGCGCCGACGCCGAAGAAGACGCGGGTACGGCACTCGGGGTCGGCAGGCAGGAGCAGACAGCGCAGGGTGGCGGCGTACTCGTCGGGCTTCAGGCCCTGTTCGGCGGCGCTGGCGCGGAGTCTGCCGAGGCTGCGGTCGGTCAGACGGTGCAGTCCGGACTTCAGGTCGCCGCGCCGGCCGGCCCGGATGTCCTCGGTGAGCCGCGGGTGGCTGCGGCCGACCGCCCGGCCGATCCACTGGCACAGCTCGGCGGCCGCGCGGTGTGCCCCGGCCGTGGCCCGCGCGCCGGTCGCCATCGCCACCAGCACCAGCGCCTCGTCGCCGCTGCCGAAGCGGGCGGTGAGCAGCGAGTCGCGACGCGGGTCGCCCCGGTACCGCGCGGAGTCCCCACGCACCGAGGCCGCGCGCAGGGTGCAGGCCCCGTACCGGGCACCGTCCAGCACGGTGTCGGCCACCAGATCGCTGAGGTCGTCGGGATCGGCGGGAGGGAGGGCGGTGGGCTCGGCCTCGTAGGTGGGTGGGCCGGAGCCGACGTGATGCAGGGTCGGGGTGACGTGCCTGGCGGGGGCGGGCGGCTGCGGGGGGCCGTCCGGGGGCGTGTCGGAGGGTTCGGGGGGTGGGGGTGCGGTGGTGGTCGTGGACGGGGTGTCTGCCGAGGTACCGCTCCCGGTCGCCGCGGCGGTGGGGCCCTGGGGCGCGGACGGGAAGGTGTCCGGACCCGGCGGTGCGGCGGTCGGCGGCTCCCAGGGGGCACGCCGGCGTACGCCCGAGCCGTCTCTCGGTTCCGGGACGCGGGTGTCCGGGTGGTGGGTGCGGTTGCCGTCGGTGTCGCCCACTGCTCCGGCCGCGGAGGCGAAGCGGTTGTCCAGTGGGTATGGGGTGCGTGTTGGGCCCGTGTCCTCGGTGGAGTCGTCGTACAGCTGCCCCCACCAGTCGTCGGAGTGACCGGTGGGCCTTCCCCCCTGCTGGCTCATGCCCCCAATTGTCCACCGCACGGGCCGCGTGAAAACGGGGCATCCGGAAAATGCGGCGCGACACTCCGCACCGAACCACGTGTCGGGTGAAGTGTCGAACGGACACGCGGGAGAGGTCGCCGGGCGGCTCCACCCCCCACAGGAGAGCCGCCCGGCGACGTCGGGAGACCCGGCCCCCCGTCTGCGCCGGTGGCCCCACCTTGGCAGAGTTGCGGGAGGTACGGCGATGATGTGCCCAGGCGGTTTTGCGCCGTGGCCGGTTTCCGCCACGGACCGCACCGCGGGGTCTGGTTTCCGGGGAGGGACGACGGCTGATGCTGGCGGCGATAGGGCTGGACGAGACGCACGAGGGGGCGTACCGGGCTCTGGTGGCCGTGGGCGCCGCCGACGTACCCGATCTCGCCCGGCGGCTGACGCTCGGCGAGTACGACACCGAGCGGGCGCTGCGCCGGCTGGAGCGGCACGGGCTGGCGGCCCAGTCCTCCGGGCGGCCCGGACGCTGGGTGGCGGCCCCGCCGGGGGTGGCGCTCGGGGCGCTGCTCGCCCAGCAGCGGCACGAGTTGGAGAAGGCGGAACTGGCCGCCGCCCTGCTCGCCGAGGAGTACCGGGCGGCGGCGGCCGAGCCGGCCGTGCACGACCTGGTCGAGGTGGTGATCGGCGCGGCCGCGGTCACCCAGCGGTTCCTGCAGTTGCAGCTCGGCGCGAGTGACGAGGTGTGCGCGCTGGTCACCGGCAACCCGGTGGCCGTGACCGGGATGGAGAACCACGCCGAGGAGCAGGCGGCCGGCCGGGGGGTGCGCTACCGGGTCGTGGTCGAGCGCTCGGTACTCGACCAGCCGCACGGACTCACCGAGTTGGGCGCGGCGCTCGGCCGGGACGAGCAGGTGCGGGTGGTGGACCGGGTGCCGACGAAGCTGGTGGTCGCCGACCGGGCGCTCGCGCTGGTGCCGCTCACCTCGCCGACCGCGGAACCGGCCGCGCTGGTGGTGCACGCCAGCGGGCTGCTGGAGCTGCTGTCCGGGCTGTTCGAGTCGGTGTGGCGGGATGCGCTGCCGCTGCGGATGGGCGGGGGCGGTGTCATCGTGCAGGACCCGGACGGTCCCGACGGCACCGATCTGGAGATCCTGTCCCTGCTGCTGGCCGGGCTGACCGACGCGAGCGTCGCGAAGCAGCTCGACCTGGGCCTGCGGACCGTGCAGCGCCGGGTGAAGCGGCTGATGGAGCTGACCGGGGTGACGACCCGGCTGCAGCTGGGCTGGCATGCGTACGAGCGGGGCTGGGTGGCGCGGGACCGATAAAGGTCCTGTCCGGAGACCTGCGAGTTCGGGCGGGCTCCGGCACGCTGGGCAGATGGGAGTGTGGGAGCTCCTGCTGGCCGGACTGGTCATGCTGCTCGGCCTGTGCGGAGTGCTGGTGCCCGGCGCGCCCGGGTCGTGGCTGGTGTGGGCCGCCGTCATGTGGTGGGCGTTGCTGGATCCGCGGCCGGTCGCCTGGTTCATGCTCGTCGGCGCCACCGTCGCGCTGCTCCTGTCACAGGTGGTGCGCTGGGCGCTGCCGCCCCGCCGGCTGCGGACGAGCGGCGCCACCCCGCGGATGGCGGTGTACGCCGGAGTCGGCGCGTTCCTCGGTTTCTTCCTCGTCCCCGTGGTCGGCGCCATCCCCGGCTTCATGGCCGGCATCTACGTCTGCGAACGGCTCCGCCTGGGCCGGCACAGCGAGGCGCGCGCGGCCCTGCGCACGGCGATGCGCTCGGGCGGCTCCAGTGTGCTGGCGGAGCTGTTCACCTGTCTGCTGATCATGGGCGCGTGGCTGGGCGTGGTGATCTGGGCCTGACCGGGTGTCTGGGTCAGAGCACGCCCTCCAGCGTGAGCAGCTGCACCTTCCGGTCGAGGCCGCCCGCGTAGCCGGTCAGTGAGCCGTCGGCGCCGATCACGCGATGGCAGGGGCGGAGGATCAGCAGCGGGTTGGCGCCGATCGCGCCGCCGACGGCCCGTACGGCGGCCCTGGGGGCGCCGATCCGGGCCGCGATCTCGCCGTACGTGGTGGTGGCGCCGTACGGCAGCGAGTCCAGGGCGGCCCACACCCGCTGCCGGAACGCGGTGCCGTCGGTGTGCGACGGCAGGCGGAACTCCTTGAGCTCGCCGGCGAAGTACGCGGCGAGTTGTTCCTCGGCCTCGCGAAACAGCCCGGAGTCGTGCAGCCAGCCGTCCTGGACGGTGCGGCCGCCCTTCTGGCCGGGCACGGACAGGGACGTCAGTGTGCCGCTCGGGTCGGCGGTGAGGAGCAGCTCACCGAGCGGGCTGTCGAGGGTGGTCCAGTGGGTCGGGGTGGTCATCGGTACTCCAACTCCCCTGCTGTGCACAGGTGTTGTACGGCGTACGAGCGCCAGGGGCGGCAACTGTCGGGAACGTCCGTGTCGGGCGGCACCACGTCGGGGTCGCCCAGGGCGCGGGTGCGGATGGCGGCGACGGTGGCGCCGTCCAGGCCGGGCAGGGCGAGCAGCGCCGCCTGTGCGTCGTCCCGGTCGGCGCCCGGGTCGAGCCGTACGGCACCGTCGGCAAGGGCGGCGGTGAGCGCGCCCAGGGTGCCGCCGGGCTCGGCCTCCGCGAGGACGGCCGGTTCGGGGAAGACATGGGTGAGGGTGCCGCACGGGACGTCGAGGGCCTTGCCGTACCGCCGTACGAGCTGCTCCGCCGCCGGTCCCACCAGCGCGCGGATCGCCAGCTCCTCCGGGTCGGCTGCGCCCGGCGAACGCAGTCCGGGCCGCGCGGCGACCAGCGGCGCGAGCCGTGGGTCGGCGCCGAGCCGCTCGTCTACGGCGTACGGATCGGCGTCGAGGTCGAACAGCCGCCGCAGCCGCTGCACGGCGGTGGTGAGGTCGCGCAGGTCGGTGAGATGCAGCCGCGCGTCGAGCCAGCCGCCCCGGTGGCGGGCCGAGCCGGAGCTCCCCGGCCGCTCGTCGACCGCGACGATTCCCGTGCCGTAGGGCAGGCGGAGCGTACGGCGGTAGGTGCGGCCGCCGGGCGCCCCGCTCACCTCCTCGATGCCGGGCACCGCCTCACGGGCCAGCAGGTCGAAGACGGCACCGGCGTGGTACGGGCCCCGGTGGGCGAGCCGCAGCGGAATCCCGGCGCTCGGTGTGTCCGCCCGCCGGACCGTGCGGCGCTGGGGCGCGGCAGCGCGCAGTTCGCTCGGTGTCGACGCGTACACGGCGCGAATCGTGTCGTTGAACTGGCGCACGCTGGCGAACCCGGACGCGAACGCGATCTGGGTGATGGGCAGGCCGGTGGTCTGGAGCAGCACCCGCGCGGTGTGCGCCCGCTGGGCCCGGGCCAGTGCGACGGGGCCGGCGCCGAGCTCGGCGGTGAGCTGGCGCTGCACCTGCCGGGCGCTGTAGCCGAGCCGCGTGGCGAGGCCGGCGACGCCTTCCCGGTCGACGACGCCGTCGCCGATCAGCCGCATGGCCCGCCCCACGACGTCGGCCCGCGCATTCCAGTCGGCCGAGCCCGGCACCGCGTCCGGCCGGCACCGCCGGCAGGCCCGGAACCCCGAGCCCTGCGCGGCGGCGGCCGTCGCGAAGAACCGCACGTTGTGCCGTTTGGGCGTCACGGCGGGACAGCTCGGCCGGCAGTAGATGCCGGTCGTCTCGACGGCGAAGAAGAACGCCCCGTCGAAT
>NZ_JBQQCE010000566.1:0-5716 GCF_052245645.1 Streptomyces sp. KR55
GCCCTTGGGCCGGCTGTCCGACCCGTTTACTGCCGGTGGTGGCCGCCGCTGTGATGGTGACGGTCTCGGTTGTAGTGGTGACGGTCTCGGTCGTGGCCCCATGCGTAGTCGTCGATGAAGCGGCCGCGGTCGTTGCGCAGGGTCGCGGTGTCGGAGCGGTTGCCCCAGACGTAGTCTCGGCTGTCCTGGTAGAGGTCGGTGTCGGTGTCGCGGCCGAAGCCGGTGTGGATGCGCACCGTTGAGCGGCCTTCGAGGCGGTAGCCGTCGAAGGTGTAGGTGTCACCGTCTCCGCTCTGGAGGGTCCAGCCGTCCAGGTTGACCTCGCGGCGGCTGTTGTTGGTGATTTCCACCCACTCCCTGTTCAGCGAGCGGTTGGAGCCGTCGTCGAAGCCCGGGGAGTCGTACTGCACGGCCGAGATCTCCACCTTGGCGCCATCCGGGCGCGGGTGGCCGGCGGCCGATGCCGGCAGCGCCGTGGCGCCCAGGGCGGCAGCGGCCGCGAGCGCTGCGACGGACATTCGACGGGCGGTTGCAACGGAAGAAGACACAAAGCCTCCTGCGAGTGCAGGCACCGGTCCCCCCTTTTTCTCGGCCCGGGGCGGGCGTTCGAGGGGATGTGATGGTGCGGTGCGTGAGTGGCGGCCGGCTGGCCGCGCATGCACACCCTGGCCGCGGCTGCGGCAGGTGAATGTGGTACGCGCACTGTGTTACAAATCGCCCACATCGCCGTTACTCTCACCTTCAATGTCCATCTATGCGTCAAATGCTCCCGAGGTGATGGCCCACCGACCTGCATCGCCCGGCAGGCATCGGCCGGCCCCGCCCCCGTCTCCCGGCACGCCGGCCGGCAGCGGCCTGCCCCCCTCACCCGAAAGTGCGTAACAGAGCCCTCCGTCACGCACCACGGCAACGCACCCTGCCGGTCAGACCAGACGATGACCCGCCGATGACGCCATCCGCATGAAGCCCCGCCACGCCCGCAACCGCCGCGGCCCCCGGGCGCCTCTGGTCCTGCATCTGCAAGCTGCCCGTGAGGAGAGCGACGTGACTACCACTGCCTTCCAGCACAGCGCGCCCCGTTCCCCCGCCGGCCCCTGCGCCGGCCACGAGTCCGCCCCCATCTGGCCGGCCCCCGCCGGACAGCCAGGGGACAGCGACTACCTGCTCCCGCCGCCGAACCCCGCCCACCGCCTCGCCTTCACCATCGACCCCCGCGACCAGCGACGCCTCGACCTGCACGCAGCCCTGACCGCGGCCGGCATCCCACCCCACCCCGACGACCGCGACGCCATCGACCAGCTCAGCGCCCTGCCCGCCAGCATCAACGCCGCCCTCCAACGCTGGCTGCACCACACGACGTGAAGCCCTCGGTGCTGTCCCCGCCAGGTCCGCCTTCGCCGACCTCGGCAGAACTACCGCCGGATGCCGCGCCCGGCGAAGGCGGCGGGCACGCCTACGGAACAGCCTCTTCGAGGAGCTGAGGGCCGTTGTTGCGGACGTTGTTGACGGCCGTGGAGACCGGGCGGGCGTCCAGGTGGCCGCCTGCGGGCTGGGTCAGCAGCGCGCGCAGCTCGTCGGGGTCCTGGTGGTCGGGGTCAAGCCAGGCGTCGTAGTGCTCCTCCGTGAGCGCGAGGGGCATGCGGGGGTGGACGCGTCCGGCCGCGTCGGTGGCCTCGGTGGTGATGATCGTGCAGGTCATCAGCCACGCGGCCGGGTCGTCGTCCCGTTTGACCTCGGGGTCGCGCCAGTACTCGTACAGGCCGGCGAGCGCCATCACCCGTCCGCCCTCAGGGTGGATGAAGTACGGCTGCTTGCGGGCCCTGCCCGTGTCCACGGCCTTGATCTGCTGCCACTCGTAGAAGCCGTCGGCCGGCAGCAGACAGCGGCGGCGCACGAATGCACGCCGGAAGGCAGGCTTCTCGTGCACGGTCTCCACCCTGGCGTTGATCATCCGCGCGCCGATTTTGACGTCCTTGGCCCACGAGGGCACCAGGCCCCAGCGCAGCGGCCGCAGCTCCCGCCGCACCGGCGCGGCATCACCCTCGTCGCGCGGGGTGCGCTCCAGGACGGCCCACACGTCGTTGGTCGGGGCGACGTTCCAGTTCGGCGCGAGCGTCTCCTCGGCGCGCCAGTCGGTGACCCGGAAGAGCTGGGCCAGGTCCTCGGGGCTGCGGGTGGACACGTAGCGGCCGCACATGAAGCCACTCTCTCACTGCCCCTGCTGCCTGCAACTGCACCGGTGCTGTGTCGTGTGGACGAAGCTGCTCACGAGAGGGCTGATGTGCCACAACCCGCAACCAGCCGACCAGAGCCGCGGTGCGCGGCACCGCCCCGGCCCTGCCGTCCTGTCGTCGGCGCAAGGCACTACGACCTTGAAGTGCTCTCCCGGCTGAAGCCGGGAGATTCCCTCCTGCCTTGCGGTGGCGGGCTTGACGCGGGGAGCGCGCCTGACGACTGCCCTTCCGGCAGCCGGGACGAGCGCGAGGCCCGTCCGGTACAGGTTCAGGATGTTCCGGGCGGCGTTGTGGTCGGCGTTGCCCGACCAGCCGCAGCCTTCGTTCTTGCACACGAACACGGCCTGGGACTCCCGGCTGCCGGGTGTGGTGAAGCCGCACGCGGAGCAGCGCTGGGAGGTGCCGGGGGCGGGGACCTTGTGCAGGGTGCCGCCGTGGCGGGCGGTCTTGTACGTCAGCATCATCACGGTCCTGCCCCATGCCTCTTGGCTGATGGAGCGGTTGAGGCCGGACTTCTGCGCGACGTTCCTTCCCGGGTTCTCCACGGTGCCCTTGGCGCTCTTGGTCATGTTCGTGATGGCCAGGTCTTCCACCACGATCACGCCGTACCGTCGGGCGATGTCGGTGGTGGTCTGGTGCTGCCAGTCGGTTGCCCTGCGCTTGGCTCTCGCGCGCAGGCTCGCGATCTGGTCGTAGGTCCGCTGCAGCCGGTTCGAGGTGCGCTGGCCCGGCTTGCGGAAGCTCTTGCGGTGCGCGGCCCGCCGCTCCAGGCGGAGCAGTTTGGCCTGTTCCCGTTCGGTCAGCCACGTGCCGTGGGTCTTGGCGGTTCCGTCCGACAGGGCCACCGCGACGGCGACGCCCATGTCGATGCCGACTTCGGGGCCGGTGTGCGGCCCGGGCGCGGCTTCGAGGGTCGTCACGCGGAAGGCGATATGCCAGCCGAGCGCGTCCTTGATGAGCCGGGCGCCGGTGATCCGGTTGTCGGCGTTCGCGTTCTTGCCGACCGGCAGGTCCCTGGTCCAGCGGAAGCGGATGCGGCCGACCTTGGGGATGTTGACCATGCCCCAGCGGCGGTGCACCCGTGTGATGTGCAGGTCGCATCCCTGCGGGACGTCCACGCTCATCACGGTGCGGAAGCGGGCCTTGAAGTTCGGCGCGTCGGCATGGCCTTCCCAGCAGTTCTTCCACGCCTGGAAGTACGTCTTGAGGACTGCCTGGCCGCCTGGGCGGGCAGGACGCCCAGCCAGTTGATCTCCTTGCGGGCCTGGCGGATTGCCGTATCGGCGGCGGCCAGGGAACGCTTGTCCTTGGGCAGCATCGTCCACCAGTCGTGCAGCAGGTTCCACACCGCGCGGGCTGCGTGGGCCTGGTCGTCGATGAGCCGGACCTGCGCAGGCGTCAGTGCCGGCCGGGCGCGATGCCCGAACTGCCGCTTCTCCAGCGCACGTTCCGTGGTCACACGATCACTGTACCGTTTGGTTTATGTCGCCACGCTGGGATCCAAACCCCGATGTCCGCACAGGCCGTCATGTCGTCCACCACCTTCACGTCCATTTGGTGTTCGTCACGAAGTACCGGCGTGGCGTCTTCACCGATGCCATGCTCAGCCGGTGTGAAGAGATCATGCGAGAGGTATGCGCGGACTTCGAGGCCGAACTGAAGCAGTTCAACGGCGAACACGATCACGTACACCTGCTCGTGCACTACCCGCCCAAGGTCCAGCTCTCCAAGCTGGTCAACTCCCTCAAGGGCGTCTCCGCCCGGCTGCTGCGCAAGGAGTACAGCACGCACGTGGGCCGGCGCCTGTGGGGCGGGCACTTCTGGTCCGGCTCCTACTTCGCCGGAAGCTGCGGCGGGGCGCCGCTGACCGTCGTACGCCAGTACATCGACAACCAGCAGCGCCCCGTGTGAGCCCTGCTGCGCAGCGATACCCCGGCGCTCCGCGCCGGGCCGCCAAGGATGGATGCGCTTCGCCTCCGCCCCGAAGCGCGGAGCACTGCGCAAGATCAAAGGTAGACCGCGGTCAGTGGCGTCGGCGCGCCGGTCGCACTCCGCGTCGGCCTGCCGCGCCACGGCGTGCCGCAGGGCCTCGGGCATTGGACGCCCTTGACCTGCGGCGACACCGTCCTGCCCACCGAACTCCCGCATAGCCTCAAAACGAGATCACCGAGTGGCCGTCGATACACCACTCCAGCGGACGTGGCCTTCAGAGAACACGTCAACACTCTGCGGCTTCAGCAGGCCCGCGGCGAACCGACCTGGGCGAGGAAGCTCTCGGATGAGGACCGGCGCGGACTGACCGCGCTGTTCTGGTCGAACATCAACCTGTACGGAACGCTCCGCCTCGACATGGACAAGCATCGACCTGCCGCTGCTCGTCACCGTGCTCGGCAGAAATTCGATTTGCTCCCGCCTCGCGCACGGAAACGCGAAGCAGGACTCTTCGTGGGCCCGGGCCCCGGCACGACGTGGTCAGCCCGAGGGCAGGGTCTGCTCCGTCCAGATGGACTTGCCGTCGCGGCTGTAGCGCGTCCCCCACCGCAGGACGAGCTGGGCCACGATGAACAGCCCGCGCCCTCCCTCGTCGTCGTCCGCGCTGTGGCGCAGGTGCGGGGCCGTGTGCCCCGTGTCCGCCACCTCGCAGACGAGGGTGCTGTCGCGGATGAGCCGCAGGTGGAGCGGGCCCTCGGCATGCCTCACGGCATTTGTGACCAGCTCGCTGACGATCAGCTCGGTGGTGAACACGAGTTCGCCCAGTCCCCAGTCGCTCAGTCGGCCGGCGACCATCTCCCGCGCCTGGCCGGCTGCGATCGGGTCGGCCGGAAGGCCCCAGGCGGCGACCCTACGGCTGTCGAGCTCGCGGGTACGAACCAGCAGCAGAGCCGTGTCATCAGTGGTCGTACTGCCAGGAAGGAGCTCGGCGATGACACGGTCGCAGAGATCCTCCAGGGAGCTCGAGTCCTCGCCGAGGACCCTCGCCAGTGTGTCCAGCCCCTTGCCGATGTCCCGCTCACGCGACTCGACCAGGCCGTCCGTGAAGAGGGCCAGCAGGCTGCCCACCGGCAGTTCGACCTCGAGGGACTCGAAGGGCAGCCCGCCGAGCCCCAGGGGCGGGCCGGCCGGCAGCTCCGGGAAGCTGACACGTCCGCCCGGCTCCACGACCGCGGGCGGCAAGTGGCCCGCGCGGGCCATCGTGCAGCGCCGCGACACGGGGTCGTAGACCGCGTAGAGGCAGGTGGCCCCGGTGGCGACATCGTCGTCGCCGACGGCTGCTCCGAGGGGGTCCGCACCGGCCCCCGCCGACTGTCCCACCAGATCGTCGAGCCGTTTGAGGAGTTCGTCGGGGGGCACGTCCATGGGCGCGAGCGCCCGCACCGTCGTACGCAGCCGTCCCATGGTGACCGCCGCGTGAAGACCATGGCCCACCACGTCCCCCACCACGAGCCCGACACGCGTTCCGGACAGCGGGATGACGTCGAACC